>DASQRM010000053.1:0-2528 GCA_035642895.1 Streptosporangiaceae bacterium
GACCTGGGTGTGCTCGCTGATGATCACCGATGCCATGTCCTCGGCCTGGCCGAAGAACGCCAGGCCGAGTCCGGTGAAGAAGGCCTTGGACCGGTTCAGGTCCTTGACCGGCAGGTTGACGAAAAGCTTGGTGGCCATGGCCAGCTCCTTCTGAAGATGACGGATCCGCGCCGAGCCCGGCCACGGACGGCTCCAGTCTGTTCGGCCCGTGCCCCCGCCGTATTGCCTCTCGCTGCCAGCCGGTTGACGTTCCCTGCCAGCCCCCGGGTTAGCTACCTGGCGTCAGGAATGCCCGCCGGTATTCGGCCGGCGGCAACCCGTAGGCGCGCTTGAACAGCCGGTTGAAGTGAGCCGAATCCGGCAGGCCCCAGCGGGCTGCGACGGAGCTCACCGGCGCGCTGCCCAGGGCCGGGTCGGCCAGGTCCGCGCGGCAGCGCTCGAGGCGCCGGTGCCTGATCCAGGCGGCCACCGTCGTCCCCTGTGTCTCGAACAGCCGGTACAGGTAGCGCACCGAGATGTAGTGCGCGGCCGCGACCGGGCCGGGAGCCAGGTCGCAGTCGCCCAGATGCTGCTCGATGAAGGCGTGGATGCGCATCAGCAGCGCGTTCTCCCGTGACTCGGCGGGCAGTGACCCGGCCTGGCCGGCGTGCTCGGCGACGGCCGTGGTGATGAGGTTCATGACCACGGCGGACAGGCGGGCCGCGCTGGCGGGCTGGTACCCGTCCATGTCCAGTGCCACCCGGCGGAGCAGCGGGGCGGTCAGGGCGCCGGTTCCCGTGTCGGTGCGGACCGGGACCGCGGTAAGCCCGCCTACCAGATCGCCTGGCAGGGCCAGCATCTCGCGCGGGAAGCTGAACACCGCGAGCTGCACGCCCGAGTCGTAGGCGAGCTCGTAGGGCCTGGTGAAGTCGTAGAGCGTGAACTCCCCCGGCCCGAGCCGTGCGATCCGCCCGTCCTGCAGCAGGCAGGCATAGCCGGACATGGCCAGGGCGACGCGGTAGAGCTCGGGGCTGTCCCGGCGGATCAGGCCCGGCGTCCGGTACACGCTGTGCGGCGTCGAGGTCTCCACCCGGCCGACGTTCACCGGTCCGAGCTGACCGGCCGCGATCTCACCCTGCAGCGGGATGTCCGGATCGCTGCGGAAGTCCAGCGGACCGAGGGTGTCGCACACGACGGTCCGCCAGGCGTCGCGGAGCTCCTCCGGAGGAACGTCCCTCGTACGGATCAAGATGGCCATGCCTATCGCCCTTCGCCCGGCCGGACCGCCTACGGCAGTGACGACTCCCCGGGGTGATCATTCTCATCGTCGCATGGCGGGCCGCATGGAGGTGAGCGCCCGGGCGCGGCCCGGCCATGTTCCCCGCGAGCCGCGGTAAATGGCCAGCCGAATTTCGCCAGATAGTCTCACCCGGTTCCCGCGGAAACGGGGGGACCGAATTAGGAAAGCCTGTTGAAATAAGGCATTACCGTGTGCAATCAACTTAGCGTTCCACCGGGTAACGCCTGGTAGTCTGTGGATGACCTGTGTAAAAGGCGGTGGAAAACCCCGGTGGAATGCGGATAACCAGCCATATTCTGTGGACAGAGTGTGGACAGGAAAAAAGCCAGAAAAAGATGCGGTCCAGGTCTTGCGCTGTCCCGTGCCGAGCAAGTAGAAATACTTTCACCGTTAGAAACGGGCACTGCCCGGGGGGTGACTCCGGGACGTGGGAGGAGCAGGGCAACCTGAGCCTAACGCGGGTTCCTGGCTCTGGCGGGCGGCGCGTCCGCGCCGGGAAGGCCAGGCGACTGGCTGACCTTGATGCGGCGAGGCCAGGCGAGGTCCCCTGCATCTCATACATGGAGGGGACCTTGTCTTATTCTGCCCGGCACAAGCGCTCAGCCCAGGACCGACACGCCGGCAAGCACTCGCACGCCGATCGCGGGCAGGGCCGGAACTCACCGCGCAGCGACCGCGCCGAGACCGACCCGGCGGAGATGCCGCCGGACCAGGATGCACCCGCCCGGCAGCCCCTCGGAGCACCCACCGAAGAGTAAGCGCGGCGGATCAGACGGGCCAGGCTTCCTCTCAGACGGCCCAGTTTTCAGACGGGCCATGTTTCCTTGCGGTAGCCCATGTCCCAGAACATCCACTCGTAGCGGCTCGTGTTACGGAAGTGGCGGTGTACCCGGGCCCGTTCGGCCGCTCCGAGACCGGGACCCATCTTGTCGGTCACGTCGAGCACGGCCTGTACCACCGCGCCGAACTCCTCGCCTCCGTACGTGTCGATCCACTGCCGGTAGCGCGGGTCGGGCGAGCCGCGGCGCAGCAGTTCCTTGCCCACCTCCCAGTAGATCCAGTAGCAGGGCAGGACCGCGCCGACCCCTTCCGCAAAGGAACCGCTGCCAACGGCGGCGAGCAGGTAGCTGGTGTAGGCGAGGTTCGTCGGGGCGGGTTCGGCCTGCTCCGCGCGCCCCGGGTCGATGCCGAGGTCGGTGAGCAGCGACCCGTGCAGGGTCTTCTCGACCGCGATCGCGTCCGCCGCGTG
>DASQRM010000054.1:0-37118 GCA_035642895.1 Streptosporangiaceae bacterium
GGCCCAGGCGGACGCACTCACCTAGGACAGCATGATCACGACCGGCGGCAGCCCTGGCGACCCCCCGCCCGATGGCGCGGGACAGGATGATGCCCCCGGTGCATATGGGGCGTTTGGGATATCCGGGGCTCCCGAGACGTCTGTGGCACTCGGGACCCATGGGGAGCCTGAGGCCGATCGCCTGGGTATGGCGGACCGCGCGGGGATGGCTCATCGGGCCGGCCGGGCCGACTGGGTGCCGTGGCTGATCGCCCTGGGCGTGTTCGCGGCCTACGCGGCGATCTCGCTGTCCCGTTACTTCCAGCTCGCTCCCGGCTCGTGGGACCTGGGCATCTTCACCGAGTACGTCCGGCAGCTGGCCCACCTGCGAGCCCCCGTGGTGAACATCCGCGGGACCGGCTTCAACCTGCTCGGCGACCACTTCCAGCCGATCGTCGGCCTGATCGCCCCGGTATTCCTGATCTTCCCCAGCGCGGCCACCCTGCTCGTGGTCCAGGCCCTGCTCACCGCGGTCTCGGTCATCCCGGTCAGCCGCGCGGCCGCGGCCCGGCTCGGTACCGGGGCCGGGCGGATGATCGGGGCCGCGTACGGGCTCTCCTGGGGCCTGCAACAGATGATCGACTTCGACTTCCACGAGATCGCGTTCGCGGTCCCGTTGCTGGCCTGCTCGCTGTCCGCGCTGCTGCGGGGCAAGGTCCGGGCCGCGGCGCTGTGGGCGCTGCCGCTGGTATTCGTCAAGGAAGACCAGGGTTTCACGGTCGCGGCCCTCGGCATCGTGATCGTCGTCATGAGCCTGACCCGGGCCGGGGAGGGCGGCCGGGCCCGTGGTGGCCGGGCCCGTGGTGGCCGGGCCCGTGGTGGCCAGGCCCGTGGTGGCCAGGACCGTGGCGCACTCGGCTGGGGGGCGCTGCTGACTGTCTGGGGACTCGCGTGGTCCCTGCTGGCCATCACGTTGATTATCCCGCACTTCAATCCGCTGCATCAGTACCCCTACTGGGCCGACGGCGGTGTGCTGAGCCCCGGGGGGGCGCATCTGTCGGCGCCGTCCGTGCTCGCCCAGCTGGAGCACTCCTACGTGCCGAAGCTGCTGACCACCCTGCTCATCCTGCTGCCGGTGGCGTTCCTCGCGCTGGGCTCCCCGCTCGCCCTGGTGGCGCTACCGAGCCTGGCGCTGCGGTTCGTGTCCACCAACGCCATGTACTGGGGGTCGGGGTACCACTACGACGCCACGGTGATGCCAATCGTCTTCATCGCCGCGATCGATACGCTGGCCCGGATCCGCGCGTACCGGGCCCAGCCCGGCGCGGCGGGGACCCAGCCCCGGCGCGCGTCCTGGCCGGATCGGGCGGTCACCCGGATCGTCCCCGGCCTCATGCTGGTGATCGCCGTGGCGCTCGCCGGGCAATTCCCGCTCCGCAACCTGTGGCACCCGCAGACTTACCAGATCAGCACGCACGTCCGCGGCGAGGACGCCGCCGTGGCCCGGGTGCCCGCGGGCACCACGGTCGAGGCCACGCTCACCGTGCTGGCCCCGCTGGCCGCCCGGGATGACACCTACTGGATCGGCAACCCCGGCAACCCGGCGCCGCGCTACATCGTGTTCGACGAACTGGACAGTGGCTGGAACCCGTCACCCAGCAACCCGCTCACGTTCGTGGACCAGCGCCATCCGGGCGCCACCTACCGGCAGATCTACGTGAACAACTTCGTCTACGTGTTCCGCCGGGTCGGAGGATAGGCGGCGTACCCGCCAGTAGGTAGAGTCATCAGCGGATCCGTCTGGAGGGCTCTATGGACTTCGGCTACGACGACCGCACGGAGGAGTTCCGCAAACGCCTCCTCGCGTTCATGGACGAGTGCGTCTATCCGGCGGAGCCGGTATTCGCGGCACAGGTACGGGATAACGAGCAGGCTGGACGCCCCTGGGAGCGCCCCGCGGTGATCGGTGACCTGAAGGCGGAGGCCCGCGGGCGCGGCCTGTGGAACCTCTTCCTGGCCCATCATCCAGAAGGCGCCGGGCTGACCAATCTGCAGTACGCGCCGCTGGCGGAGATCACCGGGCGCAGCCCGGCCCTCGCCCCTGAGGCGCTCAACTGCGCCGCCCCGGACACCGGGAACATGGAGGTGCTGGCCGAATTCGGCTCGCCCGGGCAGCAGGAACGCTGGCTCCGGCCACTGCTGGACGGAGCGATCAGGTCGGCCTTCTGCATGACCGAGCCGGACGTCGCGTCCTCGGATGCGACGAACATCGCCACCCGGATCGAGCGTGACGGCGACGAGTACGTCATCAACGGCCGGAAGTGGTGGTCATCCGGCGCGATGAACCCGGGCTGCGAGATCTTCATCGTGATGGGCCGGACCGCCTGGGACGGGGACCGGCACCGGCAGCAGTCGATGATCCTGGTGCCCCGGGACACCGCCGGGGTGACGATACAGCGCGGCATGAGCCTGTTCGGCTACCAGGACGGCCCGCACGGCGGGCACGCTGAGGTGGAATTCGCTGATGCCCGGGTGCCCGCGGGCAACCTGATCGCCGGAGAGGGAGAGGGCTTCGCGATCGCCCAGGCCCGGCTGGGGCCAGGCCGGATCCACCACTGCATGCGGCTCATCGGCTCGGCCGAGCGGGCGCTGGAACTGCTCTGCCGCCGGGTCACCAGCCGGGTGGCGTTCGGGCAGCCCCTGGCCGACCAGGGAGTGATCCAGGAGTGGATCGCCGAGTCGCGGGTGCGGATCGAGCAGGCCCGGCTGCTGGTGCTGAAGACCGCCTGGCTGATGGACACGGTGGGCAACAAGGGCGCGCACACCGAGATCCAGGCCATCAAGATCATCACGCCGGCCATGGCCGAGTGGGTGATCGACAAGGCGATCACGGCGCACGGCGCGGCCGGGGTCAGCCAGGACTTCCCGCTCGCGTACCTGTGGGCCAACGCCCGGACCCTCCGGTTCGCGGACGGCCCCGACGAGGTGCACAAGCGCTCGCTAGCCCGCCGGGAACTGCGCCCCTACCGGGTCGCCCGCGAGTCCGCCGGCTGACCCGGGGACAATGCCTGCCAGCGTCACAGACGACACCAGCAAGGAGAAGTGAACATGCCTCAGGATGACCAGCGCGTGGCCATCGTCACGGGCGCGGCCCGGGGGATCGGCGCCGCCACGGCCCGGCGGCTGGCCTCGGACGGGCTGGCGGTGGCCGTGCTCGACCTCGACGCGGACGCCTGCAAGGCGACCGTGGAAGCCATCGCCTCGGCCGGCGGCCGGGCGATCGCGGTCGGCGCCGACGTGAGCCAGTCCGACCAGGTGCAGGCGGCCGTGGACGGCGTGGCCGCCGAACTCGGGCCGCCCACGGTGCTGGTCAACAACGCCGGGGTGATCCGGGACAACCTGCTGTTCAAGATGACCGAGGACGACTGGGATACGGTCCTGGGCGTGCACCTGCGCGGCGCCTTCCTGATGAGCAAGGCGGCGCAGAAGCACATGGTGGAAGCCCGCTTCGGACGGATCGTCAACCTGTCCTCCAGCTCGGCCCTGGGCAACCGGGGGCAGGCCAACTACTCCGCGGCCAAGGCCGGGATGCAAGGCTTCACCAAGACGCTGGCCATCGAACTCGGCCCGTTCGGCATCACCGCGAACGCGGTCGCCCCCGGGTTCATCGTCACCGACATGACCGCCTCGACCGCGGCCCGGGTGGGCATGGGCTTCGAGGACTTCCAGGCCGCCGCGGCGAGCCAGATCCCGGTCCGCCGGGTCGGCCAGCCCGGGGACGTCGCGAACACCATCTCGTTCCTGGCCAGTGAGGGCGCCGGATTCGTGTCCGGCCAGGTGATCTACGTGGCGGGCGGCCCGCTGTGCTGAACGACACCGCTGGGCCGGGCAACAGTGGTGGAGCTACCGGGCCGGACGGCGCCGGATCTGCTGGCCAGGACGGGGCTGGGCCCGTCAGCCCGGACGGGCTCCGCGAGCGGGTCCGCGACTTTCTAGCCGGCCACGACCCCGCGCGCCTGCCCCGGATCGAGTTCTTGCGCGCCCGGTTCGACGCTGGACTGGCCGCGGTGCACTACCCGGCCGGGCTCGGCGGGCTGGGCCTGCCCCGGGCACTGCAAGCCGTGGTCGAGGCCGAGTTCAGCGCGGCCGGGGCGCCGAGCAACCAGCCGGAGCGGATCGGCATCGGGCTGGGCATGGCTGCGCCGACCATCCTCACCTTCGGCACCGACGAGCAGAAGGCCCGCTGGATCCGGCCACTGTGGACCGGCGAGGAGGTCTGGTGCCAGCTGTTCAGCGAGCCCGGCGCCGGTTCCGACCTGGCCGGCCTGGCCACCCGGGCGGTCCGCGCCGAGGGACCGGGCGAGGCGTGGGCGGTGAACGGCCAGAAGGTGTGGACGTCCATGGCTCACCAGGCCCGCTGGGGCCTGCTGCTCGCCCGGACCGACCCGGACGTGCCCAAGCACGCCGGGCTGACCTACTTCGCCTGCGACATGACCGGCGACGGGGTGGAGGTCCGGCCGCTGCGCCAGCTCACCGGCGAGGCCGAGTTCAACGAGGTCTTCCTGACCGGCGCGGTGGTCCCGGACGGGGACCGGATCGGCGCGGTCGGCGAGGGCTGGCGGGTGGCCCAGGGCACGCTGATGAACGAGCGGGTCTCCATCGGCGGCACCGCGCAGCCCCGGGAAGGCGGCATGATCGGCTCGGCCGCCCGGACCTGGCGCGAGCATCCCGAGCGGCGCACTCCCGGCCTGCACGACCGGATGCTCCGGCTGTGGGCCGACGCCGAGGTGGCCAGGCTGGCCTCGGAACGGCTCCGGCAGCAGCTGGCCGTGGGTCATCCCGGCCCGGAAGGGTCCGCGGCCAAGCTCGTATTCGCCCGGCTCAACCAGGAGATCAGCGCGCTCGAGGTGGAGATGGCCGGCGCCGATGGGCTGCGCTACGAGGACTGGTCCATGCGCAGGCCGGAGAGCGTCAGCTTCTACGGCCGTGACTCCGGGTACCGCTACCTGCGGTCCCGCGGCAACTCCATCGAGGGCGGCACCTCGGAGATCCTCCGCAACATCATCGCCGAGCGGGTCCTCGGCCTGCCGGCCGAGCCACGTACCGACACCCGGGTGCCCTGGAAGGACCTGCCCCGGTGAGCGCCGGGAACGTCTGAGGAGACACTGTGAGCACATCCACCGAGCCCGGCATCGCCCGCGATGACTCCGGCCAGCCGGATCGGGGCCTGCCCGGCCTGCTCTACGGCGAGACGGAAGAAGAGCTCCGCGCCGCCGTCCGGGGCCTGCTCGAGGAGCGGGCCGCCTGGTCCGCCGTGCTGGCCCGGACCGAGACCAGCGAGTTGTACGACAGCGCGCTGTGGCGGACGCTGGCCGCCGAAGTCGGCTGCGCTGGGCTGCTCATCCCCGAGACCCACGGTGGCGCCGGGGCCAGCTACCGCGAGGCGGCGGTCGTCGCGGAAGAGGCCGGCCGGGCCGTGGCGCCCGTCCCGTACCTGGGCAGCGCGGTGGTCGCCACGGCCGCGGCGCTGGCGGTCGGCGACGCGGAGCTGCTGTCCGGGCTGGCCGGGGCGACTGTGACCGCGGCCCTGGCCGTTCCCTTCGCCAGTAAGCCCGGTGCCAGCCAGTCCGGTGCTGGCCGGCCGGGCGCGGGCCCGGCGCTGACTGTCCGCATCGCGCCGCCGCAGCCGGGCGACCCCGCGAGTCAGGCCCGGCTGACCGGGGTGATCAGGGGGGTGGCCGACGCGCTGCCCGCGTCCGTGCTGCTTGTCCCGGCCGACGGCGTGCCCGCCGGGCTGTACGCGGTGGACGTCTCCGACCCCGGGGTGACCATCGCCCCCGTGGTCTCGCTGGACCAGACCCGCGCGTTGGCCGACGTGACCCTGGACGGCGCGGCGGCCCGGGCGCTGGCCTCGGGTCCGGATGCGGATCGCGCCGTCGCCAGCGCGCTGGTCGCCGGGGCCGCGATGCTGGCCGCCGAGCAGCTCGGGGTGGCCGGGCGCTGCCTGGAGATGACCGTCACTTACCTCAAGGAGCGGTACCAGTTCGCCCGGCCGATCGGCTCGTTCCAAGCGCTGAAGCACCGCGCCGCGGACTTGTGGGTGGCCATCAGCCAGGCCCGGGCCGCGTCCCGGTACGCCGCCGCCTGCCTGGCCGACGGTGACGCGGACGCGCCGCTCGCAGTGGCTCTGGCCAAGGCGGCCTGCGGGGATGCCGCCACCCTGGCCGCGCAGGAGTGCGTCCAGCTGCACGGGGGCATCGGCTTCACCTGGGAGCACCCGGCGCACCTGTACCTGAAGCGGGCCACGAGCTCGTCGATCGCGTTCGGCACCCCGGATTGGCACCGGGCCTCGCTGGCCAGCCTGGCCAGTCTGCCCCCGGCCCCGGCTGCGGGCGGACCGACCCCGATGAAAGCGGCCGGATCCCAGTGAGCGCCGTCCGGTGCCGGCTAGCGAGCCTGGGCCGTCAGGCCCGGGGCGAGTGGCCGGTGTGCGGTTTGCCGGACGGCGCGAACCGTTAAGGAGACAGAGTGAAATCCGTCGTCGGCGCCGGGGTGGTGATCACCGGTGCGGGCAGCGGCATCGGCGCCGCGCTGGCCCGGCGGTTCGCCGCCGAGGGTGCTCGCGTGGTGGTGAACGACATCGACGCGGCCGCCGCCCGGCTGGTGGCCGACTCCTGCGGCGGGGAGGCCTTGCCCGGAGACGCGGCCAGTGAGGAAGGCGTAGCCAGCCTGATCAGTGCTGCGGCGGACATGCTAGACGGCATCGACCTGTTCTGCGCCAACGCCGGGATCGCCCGGCCGGGTGGAGAGACAGCCGCCGAGCCGGACTGGGACGCCTCCTGGCAGGTCAACGTTATGGCCCACGTCCGGGCCGCCCGGCTGCTGACCGGCCCGTGGCTGGAGCGGGGCAGCGGGCACCTGATTTGCACGGTGTCCGCGGCCGGGCTGCTGACCATGCTGGGCTCGGCGCCGTACTCGGTGACCAAGCACGCCGCGCTGGCCTTCGCGGAATGGATGTCGGTCACGTACGCCCATCGCGGCATCACCGTGCAGGCCCTGTGCCCGCAGGGTGTGCGGACCCCGCTATATGAGTCGTCTGGCCCCATCGGCCACGCGCTGATGGACGCGTCCGCGATCACTCCGGACGAAGTGGCTGGCGCGGTCATCGAGGGCATCGCGGACGGCCGGTTCCTGATCCTGCCGCACCCCGAGGTCTCGATCATGTACTCGCGCCGGGCCACCGATCCGGACCGCTGGCTGAACGGAATGAACCGGCTGCAACAGCAGGTTGAGAAGCTTCCTGATCAGTAACCCACCCGGGTTTCCGGTTTGCGGCATGCTGTCCGCATGAAGTCGGCTGCCACGGGGATGCTGCACCATCTCGAGCTCTGGGTACCGGACCTGAGCCGGGCCGAGCACACCTGGGGATGGCTGCTGGACGCGCTCGGTTACGAGCTGTATCAGCAGTGGCCAGAAGGAGCGAGCTGGCGGTGCGGTGATCTCTACATCGTGCTCGAGCAGTCACCCGCACGCAGCGCGTTCCGGCACGACCGGCACCGGCCTGGCCTGAATCACCTCGCGTTCCACGTATCCGACCGGGCCACCGTGGACCGGATGGTGGGGGAGGCGCTGCTGCACGGCTGGCGGCTGCTGTTCGCCGACCGGCACCCCTACGCCGGAGGCGAGCAGCACTACGCCGCCTACCTGGAAGACCGTGACGGGTACGAGGTCGAACTGGTGGCCCCGCCGCCGCGACACGGGACGGCCGCCGCCGAGGGCGCGCACCGCGTCGACCCGGCCGAGGGCGGGCAGCGCGTGGACCCGGCCGAGGGCGGGCCCCAGTTCGGCCCGGAGGATCCGTCGGCGGCCTGGATCAGCTGACCAGGTCTGGCTGTTTTGGGCCGGCTGGCCGGGCCGACTGGCCGGGCCGGCTGGGCTGCTTGGCTGGCTGATCTGGGCTGGAAGACCTGGGCGGGACGGATCGCGCCCCGCCCAGGTCGCGCGCCCAGTCCGGCCCTCCCGGGCTGGCCGCAGTCTTCTGCCCCGTTGAGGGCCCCGGGGTCAGGGCAGCGCGACCCCGGTGTGCAGCCGGAGGTCGCGTGAAGACCGGCCGACGGCGACGGTGAACTCGCCAGACGGCCAGGTCCACTGAGCCGTCTCCGTGTCGTAGCGGCCAAAGACCCGGGCCGGGAGCGTGAGCGTCACCCGCGCGAGTTCGCCGGGCCCGGCGGCTACCCCGCCGAACGCGCCGAGCACCCGAACCGGCCGCCCGTCGGCCGCGGGACCGGCGACGTACGCCTCGACCACCTCACGGCCGGGCCGGTCACCGGTGTTGCGGACCGTCACGCTGATCGTAAGGTCGGTCCCGGGGGCCAGGACGAGCGCCCCGGCCTCCAGCAACTCATAAGACCAGGTGGTGTACCCCAGCCCGTGACCGAACGGGAATAGCGGCGCGGTCCCGGCCGCGTCGTAGCCCCGGTACCCGATGAGCAGGCCCTCGTCATAGCCGAGCCGCCCCTCGACGGGCACGGCCCGCAGCACCGGGCAGTCGGCCTCGCGGACCGGCATGGTCACCGGGAGCCGTCCGCCCGGCTCGGCCCGGCCGAGCAGGACGTCGGCCAGGGCCTCACCCATGGCCTGGCCGGGCAGCCAGGCGTAGAGGACCGCGGCGACCTGGCCGGCCCAGGGCATGAGCACCGGCATGCCGGCGTTCACCACCACCACGGTGCGGGGGTTCGCCGCGCTCACCCGCTCGATGAGCTCGTCCTGGCGGCCGGGCAGCCGCAGGGTCTCCCGGTCGAATCCCTCGCTCTCGGTCGTCTCGGCCGAGCCGACGATGAGCACGGCCACGTCCGCGGCGGCCGCCGCCCGGACCGCCTCGTCCAGCGCCGCCTTCTCTTCGGGGGAGGCCACGATGCCGAGCCGCACAGCCAGCGGACCCTCGGCGTCCGCTGACGGCCGGAAGTCCAGCCGCACCGCCGCTTCCTGGCCGGCGGTCAGCCAGACCGTGCCCAGGATCTGGCCGGGCCGGGTCATGGTCTCGACCGGGTCGGCGGGGACCGGGGTCTCCACGTCCGCGATCATCTCGCCGTCCACGGCCAGCGCCAGCCGTCCCACTCCGGCCGCGCCGACCGTGTGCGGCCCGGTGCTCTCGGCCCGGAACGTGGTGGCCACCGTCACGGTCCCGCGTTCGCCCCAGCCGATGCCGGGCGGCAGGCCGTCCTCGCCCCACCAGGCGAACACGGTGGACAGGCGGTGCTCGGAACCGAGCAGCGCGCCGTCCCCGTCGCGGTACTCCACCCGGACCCCCGGCTCGCCCGAGACCGGATCCCGGAGCGTCCGGGCCGGCGGTTCCGGGACCATCTCCCAGGTCTGGCCGCCGGCCACCACGGTGACCTCGGCCTGACCAGCCAGGGCTTTGCCGAGTGCTTCCGCCGGGGTGGACAGGCCGCCCGGGATGACGGCCGCGCTGCCGCCACCCTGGATGACCGGGTGCACCGCGTTAGGCCCGAGCACGGCCACGGTCCTGATCGCGGCCGGATCGAGGGGAAGTGCCTGGTCCTCGTTGCGCAGCAGCACGAAGGACGCGGCCGCGGCCCGGCGCAGCAGCGCCGGTGCTACCGGCCCGGCCCGGCCGGGGCCGCCCGGCGCGGATCCTTCCACGCCGGGTTCGGCCAGCGCCCCGACCCGGCGGGCCAGCCGGAGCAGCCGCAGCACCTTGTCGTCGATCATCTCTTCGGTTACGGCGCCGCTGCGGACCGCCTCGACCAGGGCGGCCCCCCAGGGCCCCTTCGGGCCGGGCATGGCCAGGTCGAGGCCGGCCAGGGCGGTGGGTACCGTGCTGCGCGTGGCACTCCAGTCCGAGACCACCACGCCGGTGAAGCCCCATTCGCCCTTCAGCACCTCGCCCAGCAGGCTCTCGTGCTCGGTCATCAGCGCGCCGTTGACCGAGTTGTAGGCGGCCATCACCAGCAGCGCGCCCGCCTCCCGGACGCACGCCTCGAACGGCACCAGGTACAGCTCACGCAGCACCGCCTCAGCGATCCGCGCGTCGTAGGTCCACCGCTCGGTTTCCGAGTCGTTGCCCACGTAGTGCTTGACCGCGGCGCCCACCCCGGCCGACTGCAGCCCGGCCACGTAGCCGGCGGCGATCCGGGCGGACAGCACCGGATCCTCCGAGAAGCATTCGAACCCCCGGCCGCCGAGCGGGGTCCGCATCAGGTTGATCGTCGGGGCCAGCACCACGTCGATGCCCTTGCCCCGCGCCTCGGCGCCGAGGGCGGCAGCGAGCTCATGAACGAGCTCGCTGTCCCAGGTGGCGCCGAGGGCGGAGGGGCAGGGCAGGCTGGCCGAGGGATTCCGGTCATCCTTGGTGACGCCCCGGACTCCGGCCGGTCCATCCGACATGATGATCGGCCGGAGCCCGAGGGTGTCGTCGCCGTAGGTGCGCCAGCTGTCCGCTCCGGTCAGCAGGCGCACCTTCGCCTCGACGGGGAGCGCAGCCACCCGGCTGCGCTCCTCCGTCGCCTCTGTAGAAGTTGTCATCAAGTTCCTTGCGTCTCGTCCCGTGCGATCAGGACTTCGGCGTGAGGTGCAGGATGGTGTCTTCGATGTACGGCGTGTTGGGAACCGGGTTCATATACGGGTTGCTGGACGTCGGCCACCCGGTGTAGTTCCGGCTCGAGACCTCGGCCCAGGCCCCGCCGTTGAGCAGCGGCACCACGGGCACCTCGGTGGTCATGATGTTCTCCAGCTTGGTGATCGCGGCCTTCTGGGTGGCCGGGTCGCCGGAGCCGGCGAACTGCGCCAGCGCGGCCTGAGCCTGCGAGTTGGAGTACCGGCCGAAGTCGCCCGCGGCTGGCTTGCCGATCGGTGCGGCCAGCGAGCTGTCCATCCAGGCGTCGTAGATGAAGTACGGGTTCGGGCCCTGGTTGCTCCAGCGCAGGGTGGCGTCGAACGTGCCGTTCGCGACGTTACCCGCCCACACGGTCGGGTTGCCGATGCCATCCACGGAGGTGTCGAAGCCGAGCGCGTTCAGCTGATGCGAGATGATCTGGTCGTCGGTGTAGTAGTCGCTGTACGGGACCGGATCCTGGATCGCGAACTTGATCGTCTTCCCGTTCTTGGCCCACTTGCCGCCCGACTTGGTGTAGCCGTCCGCCTTGAGGATCGAGGTCACCTTGGCCGCGTCGCCCGTGGCCGGGAGGTTGTTGGCCAGTGAGGGGTCCAGATACGACTGGTGGTTGGGCAGCAGCAGCCCGCTGGTCGAATTGACCGGCGGCTCGTACCCGGTCTCGCCCTGGACGTTGAGCTGCGACCGGTTGATCCCGTAGCTGATCGCCTGGCGCACCGCGGGGTCGCTCAGCGGGGCCTTCGTGGTGTTCAGGAACATGCTCACCACGTTGTTGGCGCTGAAGAACGGCTCGCTGCTCAGCCAGGTGTGGTTCTCCGGGCTCTTGGCCAGGAAATTCGACTTGATGTTGGCGACGTAGTTACCGGCGAAGTCGATCTGGCCGCTGGAGATCGGCGGGACCAGGTTGGCGTTGGTGTTGTAGGCCGGGAAGTCGATCTCCGGCACGTGCACCTTGGACTTCTGCCAGTAGAACGGGTTCTGCTTGAGCGTGTAGCCCTGGGGCGAGAACCGGTCCAGCATGAACGGCCCGGTGCCGACTGGCTTGGCGTCGGCGTACGTCGCCGGGTCGCTGACCGTCGACCAGATGTGCTGCGGCACGATGTAGACCTGGCCGATCAAGAACAGGTTCGCGTACTGCGACTTCTTGAAGTTCAGCACGGCCGAGGTCGCGCTGGGTGCGCTCGCGCTGGTCACCACGGGAGCGCCGTTGGTGTTCAGCTTCGGGTTGGCCTTGAGCATGTTGAACGTGTAGGCCACGTCCGCGGCGCTGAACGGCTTGCCGTCGTTCCACTTCACACCCTTGCGGATGGTCAGGGTCAGCGTCTTGCCGCCGTTCGAGAAGCTGTCCCCGGTGGCCAGCATGGGGATCGGCGCCTGGGCCGAGTTGAGCGTGTTGAAGATGAACAGCGGCTCGTTAATCAGGGCGGTCGAGTTGGTGAGGTAGCCCGTCGCGGTAAGCGAGAACGGGTTGAACGTGGCGGTCATGGGGGAGAGCGGCGTGCTCTCGACGACCAGGGTCTTCCCGGTCGCTGTGGTCTTGCTGCCGCCACCGGATGAACTGCTGCCGCAGGCGGCGACGCCCATGCTCAGCGCGCCGGCTACGGCCAGGGTTGCTAGGACCTTGTGCCTCATTGCTTAAACTCCGTTGTGCCCGGCCGGCTCATCGCCGGCCTGTTGTGAGCGACCGTGTCGGGGTCTGTTATCGGTGGGGCGGGGCGGGTCGGCCGGGCCTTGATGTCCGGCTGCCCGTTCCGCCTGGTTCTCCGGAGTGTGCACGGGTGCCGTGCACGGTCTGGATGCGCACTGGGACAACGCGCGCGCGGGTGCAGAGGTGGCCGTTAGGTGGTATCCCGGTTCATCACGACTCCTCCCCTCCGGTTGCGGGACTGGGTGATGGGTCCGGATCGTGGCCTGGTGAGGCCGGACCGCCGGGCGCGGCAGTCCCACCAGGGGTTGTCGTTGCGGAGGCTAGAGAGCGTCGCTGCGCGGCGGTCAGACCGGAGACGTGCAGCCAGCACGCGCTGACGTGCCGGTCGGCGACCGGGGTGCCGGGCGGGGTGACCTCCGCGCACACCGCCATGGCGTGCGGGCAGCGGGGGTGGAAGCGGCAGCCGCTCGGCGGGTCCACCAGGCTGGGCGGGGATCCCCGGCCCTGGAGCGACAGCGCTTCGGGCCGGTCGGGGTCCGGTGCCGCGCTGAGCAGCAGTTGCGTGTACGGATGAGCCGGCTCGTCGGTCAGCGTCACGGCTGGCCCGGACTCGACGACCTGGCCCGCGTACATCACCATGATCACGTCGGCCAGGTAGCGGGCCGAGGCGATGTCGTGGGTGATGTACAAGATCCCGAGCTTGTCGCGTTCGCGCAGGTCTCCCAGCAGGTTGAGGACGCCGAGCCGGATCGAGACGTCGAGCATGGACACCGGCTCGTCGGCCAGCAGCACCCGGGGCCGGACGGCCAGGGCGCGGGCGATCGCGACCCGCTGCCGCTGCCCGCCGGACAGCTCGTGGGGGTACTTGCGCAGGAACTGCTCGGCCGGGGTGAGCGAGACCCGCTCGAGCAGGCCCGTCATCGCCGCGTCCAGGTCCGCGCCCTGGCCCCCGAGCCCGTGGATCTGCAACGGCCGGGCCAGGTGGTAGCGCACGTCGTGCACGGGGTTAAGGGACGAGAAGGGATCCTGCAGGACGAGCTGGACGTCCCGCGCGTACTCCCGGCGGCCCCGGGTCGACCCGGGCACCGGGGTCCCGTCGAGCAGCAGTTCCCCGGCCGTCGGCGTGATCAGCCGGGCCAGCAGCCGGGCCAGGGTGGACTTGCCCGAGCCACTCTCGCCCACCACCGCGGTGATCCCGGATTCCGGCAGGGATAGCGAGACGTCCTCGACGGCGTGCACCACCGGGGCTTCCCGGGGCGCGCCAGCCGCGCCGGGGCGGCGGGCCCGGGCCAGCGACGCCCGGCCCCGCCGCCGGGCGTGATGGACGGCGAAATGCTTGGTCAGCCCGCGCGCTTCGAGCAGCGGGGCACCCGTACCCGGGGCGGCGGGGGCGGTAGCGGTCTCGGTCATGACTGGCTCCCCGGGTCTGGAGCGGCGATGCTGGGCGCGAGCCGCCCGGCGGAGGTGTCGGGGGCAGGTGTGCCGGGGCCGGCTGGGGCGCGGGTGGGCGTGCTGGCCGGCCGCGGCGCGGTCCCGGGCTCGGGCTGGGCCAGTTCCGCAGGCACCGGCCGGCTGCCGTCCTGCAGCCAGCAGGAAGCCAGGCGGCCGGATATCCCGCCGGTCGAGCCGGCGGGTGGCTCCAGCGGCGGGGACTGCTCGCGGCAGATGTCCATCGCATACGGGCAGCGCGGGTGGAACACGCAGCCCACCGGCAGCATTCGCAGGTCCGGGGGAGAGCCGGGGATGCCGGTCATGTACCGGCGGGGGCCGTGCAGCGCCGGGAACGAGTTCAGCAACCCCAGCGTGTACGGGTGCCGGGGAGCGCGGAACAGTTCCTCGGCGGGGGCCCGCTCCACCAGGCGGCCCGCGTACATCACCGCGATGGAGTCCGCGATCTCGGCCAGCAGCGAGAGATCGTGCGTGATGAACAGGACGGCGAAGCCCAGCCGTTCGCGCAGCGCCGTGAGCTCCTCGAGGATTTCCCGCTGGGTCACCACATCCAGCGCGGTGGTCGGCTCGTCCAGGATCACCACCTGAGGCTCCAGCGCGAGGGCCATCGCGATCATGACGCGTTGCCGCATCCCGCCGGACAGCTCGTGCGGGTAGCTGCCGAGCCGGTCCGCGGTGATGCCGACCATGGCGAGCAGTTCGGCGGCCCGGTCCCGGCGGGCCCGGGCGTCCATGTCCGCCACGTGGGCCTGCAGCACGTCGGTGAGCTGGGCGCCGATGGATAGCACCGGGTTCAGCGCGTTCATCGCGGATTGCAGCACCACGGCGATCTGGGACCAGCGGAGCCGGCGCAGTTCGGGCTCGTCCAGGTCCAGCAGGTCCACGGGCCGGCCCGGCTCGGGGTGGTAGAGCACCTCGCCGCCGGTGATCATCCCGGGGGCACGCAGCAGCCGGATCGCCGCGTAGGCCAGCGTCGACTTGCCGCTGCCGCTCTCACCGGCCAGCCCGAGCACCTCGCCGCGGCGCAGGGTCAGGTCCGCGTCCACGACCGCGTGCACGGCGCCGGGGCCAGCCCCGTAGTCCACCCGCAGGCCGCGGATTTCCAGCAGTGGTTCCGCCGTCATGACGTCTGCTCCTGGGTCCGGTTGGCGGTGCCCGTGCCGGAGGCCGCCGTGCTGGCGGTTACCGCGCCGACGGCGGGTGCGGGCTTGGACCGGACCACGGGGGTGAGGCCCAGCTCGAAGCGCCGGGGGAGCCCGTGCCCGCCGGACTTCTTGGCCTGGCGCCGGCTCACCCCGGCCGCGCGCAGCCGCGGGTTGATGAACTCGTCGATGCCGAAGTTGAGCAGCGCCAGCGAGGTGCCGAGGAAGGCCACCGCCAGCCCGGGCGGGATGTACCACCACCAGTAGCCGCTGATCTCGGCGTCGGAGTTCTGCGCCTCGAACAGCATCGAGCCCCAGCTCCAGTGCTCGGGGTTGATCAGGCCCAGGAAGGCCAGCGCGGTGTAGGTGCCCACCCCGTAGAGCACGGTGAACAGGAACGAGGACGCCACGATGGGCAGCAGGTTGGGCAGGATCTCGTGCGAGATCACCCGCCAGCCCCGCTCGCCGATGATGCGGGCCGAGTCCACGTAGTCGCGGGATCGCAGCGACAGGGTCTGGGCCCGCAGCACCCGGGCGCCCCACGCCCAGCCGGTGACCGCGATGATCAGGCCGATCAGCACGTCGTTGGTGGCGCCGGAGGGGGACAGGAAGCCGAAGATCACGATGAGCAGCGGCAGGGCCGGCAGGACCAGGAAGAAGTTGGCCAGCATGGACAGGAGCTCGTCTGCCCAGCGGCCGTGCAGGTAGCCGGCGCAGACCCCGATCACCACCGAGAGCACGGTGGCCGCTATCCCGGCCAGGAGCGCGACCAGGATCGTGCTCCGGCCGCCCGCCAGCAACTGCGAGAACACGTCTTGCTGGGTCTGTGTGGTGCCGAGCCAGTGCGCGGCGGACGGCGGCTGCGGCACGCCGTTGGTTGTGGACGAGCTGGCCGACGGGTTGTAGGGGGCCACGAGGGGGCCGATGATCGCCACGATCAGGAAGGCGGCCAGCATGACCAGACCAGCGATGATCTTGGGGGAGTGGGGCAGCTGGATCCGGCGGCCCCGGATCGGGGCGGTGACCGGGGGCGGCAGGGGCCCGACGCCGGGTTCGTCGCCGGGGCCGGATCCGCCGACGCCCAGCCCGCCGAGGCCGGTTCCGCCCAGGTCCGTACCAGTGCCGATAGACATCGCTCAGGCCTCCTGGCGGGTACGGGGGTCGAGGAACACGTACACGGAGTCCGCGGCCAGGTTGGCGAGCAGCACGGCGAACGTGATGATCAGGAAGATGCCCTGGAGCAGCGGGTAGTCGCGGCCGGCCACCGCCTGGAGCATGATCCAGCCCAGGCCGGGATAGCTGAACACGATCTCGGTGAGCAGCGCGCCGGAGACCACGAACCCGATGGCCAGCGAGAACCCGGACACGCTGGGCAGGATCGCGTTGCGGGCCGCGTACCAGATGACCCGGCGTTTGGGCAGTCCCTTGGCCTGCGCCACGAGGACGTAGTCCTCGTCCATGGTGGTCACCATTACGTTCCGCATGCCGACGATCCACCCGGCCGCCGAGCAGAGCACGATCGTGGCCGCGGGCAGGATGGCGTGCTTGAGCACGTCACCGATGTAGGCCGCGTTCCACCCGGGGAAGTCCAGCTGGTCATAGGCCCGGCCGGTGGGGAACCAGCCCAGCCGGGTGGCGAACACGTCCAGGGCGATGAAGGCGACGAAGAAGTACGGCGCGGCCTGGAAGAACGTGGTCGCTGGGAGCAGGCTGTCCAGCCAGGTGCCGCGCCGCCAGCCGACCAGCACGCCGAGCACCGTGCCCAGCACGAAGCTGATCACCGTGGCCAGGCCGACCAGGCCGATCGTCCACGGCAGCGCGCTGCGGATCACGCTGGTCACCGTGGACGGGTAGTAGCTGGTGGACACGCCCAGGTTGCCGTGCAGCAGGTGCACCCAGAACGTCGTGTACTGGCCCCACAGGCCCTGCTTGCTGTTCAGGCCGTACTGCAGCTCGAGGGAGTGGATGGTGGCCGGGGTGACGTTTCCCATGAGGTGGGACAGGACTGCCTCGACCGGGTTCCCCGGCATCAGCCGCGGGATGAAGAACGTCACGGTGACGGCGAGGATCGCGGTGACGATATAGAACAGCAGCCTGCGGGCGATGACGCGCATGTCGTCTCCTCTCAGCCCAGCTGCCACACGGGCGTGGCCGGGTCGGGGTGGCATCCGCAGCTCTCGCGGGCAACCAGCCGGGTGGGCAGGACGATGTCGCGCGGGGCATGCCCGGCGTCGTTGATCATGGAATAGAGCACCTCGAAGGCGGTCGCGCCGAGTTCCTGGATGGGCTGGCGCACGGTGGTCAGCTGGGGCCTGAGGTGGCGGGCGACCGGGATGTCGTCGAATCCGGTCACCGCGACATCCCGGGGGACGTCCAGCCCGTGCTGCATGAGCGCGTACACGACACCCAGCGCAGTCTGGTCGTTGGCGCAGGCGATGGCCCGCGGGAGCTTTTCCGCCCCGCCGCTGGCCAGCAGGCGGTCGATGACCCGGGCGCCCCCGGCCGCGCAGTAGTTCCCCTCCCACTGCGGCCCGCCGATGAACGTTCCGCCGGCCGCCGCCACCTCGTCGCTGAACGCGGCCTGCCGGGCCAGGTTGTCAGGGCTGTCCGGGTGGCCGCCGAGATAAGCCAGGGTGCGGTAGCCGTGCTCCCGGACCAGGTGCCGGGCCAGCTCGCGCATGCTGCCCTGGTTGTCGCCACCCACGTTCGAGGTGGTGGGGGTGGCCACACCGGCCAGGGTCACCACCGGGACCTGCCGGGACAGCCGTTCCAGCTGATCGGCGGCGAGCACCTGATCGTGCAGGATCAGGCCGTCACTCTTGCGGGCCAGCGCGAAGACCCGCCGGGTGTGGTCGTGGTCGTCCACGTCCACGGAGCTGACCAGCAGATTGAAATCACGGTTCTGGGCGGCCAGCTCGATACCCCGGTTGATCAGGTCCGGGAACTGGAGGCTCTCTTCCTCATCCTGGAAGATCTCGTCGCCGATCGGCTCGGTGGGCGGCGGCCGGCGGATGACCACGCCGATGATCTCCTTGAGCCGGACGCTGAGCGCGCGGGCCGCCCCGTCCGGGATGAAGCCCAGGTCGGCGACGGCGGCCAGGACGCGTTCCCGGGTCTCGGGCATCGGGTTGCCGCGGCCGTTGAGTACCCGGGAGACCGAGGCGATCGACACCCCGGCGGCGCTGGCCACGTCATAGATGGTTGCCGGGGAGAGCGGGCCGTTGCGGCGGCTGGCCAGCCCTCCGCCGGCGGTAAGACCGCCGGCCGCCAGCTCGCCGGCCTGCTCGATGCCGCGGGCCGCGAGATCGCCGGCCGCGAGTCCGCCGGCCTGCTCGGCGTGACGGTCGTCGCCTGGAGCAACCCCGCCCCCGCTGGCGCGCGCCAGGCCACTGCGCCCGGCGGCATCACCCGCCGGGCGGGCCACGTCAAACGCGGCGCTGGCCGTATCGCGACTGTCCACCGGAACGCTCCCTCGCGACCCTGGGTCTCTGTCCTGCGCCGCTGACCGGCCGCTGGACAGGGACAACTCATCTCTGAGTAAGCGCTTACCCGCAGCCTCTTAAGAAAGCGGCTAGTCAAGAGCCGCTGACTTGGCCTGGCTGAGTAAGCGCTTACCAACCGAGACAACCTGAGAGTATTTCGTCTCCCTAGCCGACTCAACCCCCCGGCTCTACTGTTACGCGAACGTGACGGAAGGGGTACAGTCCGGCGCTTCGCCGCCCCCGCCCTCCCGGGGGTGGGTGCCTGTCACGTGAAGGGATGGGGTGCCTGTCACGTGAAAGAGTCGGCAGGCCCGCAGTCCGGTCGCTACCGGTGGGGTGAATGTGACTGATGAGGGGGGACCTGGGCCGGGGCTCCGGCCGCGACGCTGAACTGGCGCGGCGGGTTACCGGAAGGCTGGCGGGTTACCGGAAGGCCGGCGGGTGATCGCACTGGGGTCGTCGTCACCAGTGGGCGCTCCCTGGTGTGCTGATTCACCGCGCGCACAGGATTTAGGCGGGCCGGCCCCGCCCACCAAGTCTGTGACCTGTGGCAACGCGAGACGCACTCCCGCGCCACCGCTCCGGCGCCCGATCCGCCCGCTCCCGGAGCGGGCTCGCGGCGGGCCGGCGGGCGCCGCCCGGGCTGCACCGCACGGCGCCCTGCAGCGCCAACCGGCCGGCCGGCGCAAACTCGCTCACGACCGATGTGAAACAGGGACGAAACACGATGTCCGACAGATCCTGGTCCGTTGTCCACGGCGTAACAGTTGGGAAACGTGAACGAAACCCGCTCATGGGAAACATGAAGCGTTCTAGACGGACACCGAAGTGGCCGGCCGGATTTAGCTAGCCCGGGGAATACCCCCGGATCACGCTGCGGTGATAGCGCGGGAGGGGTT
The DNA here is from genome assembly GCA_035642895.1 of Streptosporangiaceae bacterium. Classification (GTDB taxonomy): domain Bacteria; phylum Actinomycetota; class Actinomycetes; order Streptosporangiales; family Streptosporangiaceae; genus RYN-230. The sequence goes on from DASQRM010000054.1 coordinate 19,233, forward strand.
TCAGCAGCCCGTCATGGCCTGACTGGGACCGCAACCGGAACCCCCCGGCAAGCACTTCCAGGGTAGCCCCATGGAGGCGGAGAGTAGTGGTTCCCTACGCAAGCTGGCTGTCATCTGGAGATAACGCCTGGCAGATGACAGCCGCAACACTGGTCGGCCTCATGAGCATCCCTGGCCTCGCCGTCTTGTACGGCGGCCTGGTGCAGAAGAAATGGGCCGTGAACACCATGATGATGGTGTTCTGCACGTTCTGCCTGGTGCTGATTACCTGGGCCTTGTGGGCGTACAAGATGGGCTTCGGTGCGCCCTGGATTGGCGGCAGCCTCCACTTGCTGGGCAAGCCGGGGGCGTCACTGGGTACCGGCGCATTGGAAGGTCAGGGCAACATCCCCCTGCTTAGCGCGGGCATGCCTCACTTCAGGATCCCGCAGTCGTCAGTGTTCTACTTCCAGTTCGTGTTTGCGGCGATCACCCCCATCCTGTTCATCGGCAGCGTGCTCGGCCGGATCAACTTCAGGGTCTGGCTGATCTTCGTGCCGCTGTGGATCACCTTCGCTTACGCGGTCAACGCGTTCCTCCTCTGGGGCGGCGGCTTCTGGGCCGGCAAGGGCGCGCTGGACTTCAGTGGTGGCTACGTCATCCACCTCGCGGCCGGCATCTCGGGATTCGTGGCCGCGTGGGTCATCGGGCCGAGGCTGCGGCGTGACCGCGAGCACGCGGTCCCGAACAACCTGATGTTCGTCGCGGTCGGGGCGGGGATCCTGTGGCTCGGCTGGAACGGCTTCAACGGCGGTGACCCGTACTTCGCGGGCTCGGACGCCGCGGCGGCCATCGTCAACACCAACCTGTGCACGGCGATCGCCATGATGACCTGGATCGTCATGGACATGATCGGCGGCCCGGAGAAGAAGCCGACCTTCCTCGGCGGCCTCAACGGCATGATCTGTGGCCTGGTGGGCATCACGCCCGCCGCTGGTTACGTGAATGGCTTCGGCGCGATCATCATCGGCCTGGTCTGCTCGGTCATCGTCTGGTTCGCCTGGAACTACCTGAGCAAGGTGCCGCCGTTCAACAAGGTGGACGATGCGCTGGGAGTCGTATACACCCACGGCATCGCCGGCCTCTTCGGAGGCCTGCTGGTCGGGTTGCTAGCCGACCCGAAGATGATCGTGTACCTGGGCATCGGCAAGAACCCGGTCAACATCTCGGGCAGCGGCCTGTTCTACGGGCACGCACACCAGTTGCTGGTCCAGCTGGGCGCCGCGGCCACGATCATCGTCTGGGACGGCCTGGTCACGTTCCTCCTGCTCAAGGGCATCGGCTTGTTCATGAAGCTGCGGATGAACGACGAGGAACTGGAGATCGGCGACGTCGCGATCCACGGCGAGGAGGCCTACCCGTCCGAGGGACTTGCCCTCTCGGGGGTGGGTGCCGCCCGGGCCGCCGAGCTGTCCGCGCAGAGCAATGTGTCGGTGAAGGAGGAGGCGTCACCGCCGTCCGGAACCTGACCGGCGGCGCACGTCAGTGCACGGTTAACCCGGCGGCCCTCCCGCGAGCCCGGTGCTCGCGGGAGGGCCGCCGGCCTTGCGCCCGCCGGATGGCGGCCGCTACCCGGCGCTGGTGGCCGGGGGGTGGCCCGCTATCCGCGCCGCGATCCCGTCCAGCAGGCAGTCCAGCCCGAACTCGAACCGCTCGTCCCGGGTCTCGGCCCCGTCAGGGTCATAACCGGCGCCCAGCAACTCGGCGAGGTGCGGATACCGCCCGGTGGCCCGGACTCGCTCGGTGAACTCGCCGAACACCTTTTCCCGCTCGGCCTCGGTCATGTCCGCGAGTATCTGCTCGGTGTAGCTCTGGCTGTTGTGCTCCTGCACTTCCCGCAGTACCGCCCCCATGACGTAGGTACCGAGCGTGGCAGCGATGTCGATGGCCATGCGCATGTCCAGGTTCAGCCCGTCGAAGAAGCCCAGCGTCCGTTCCAGGTTGCGCAGCGACTTGGGGCCGGCCGGGGGCCGCCCGCCGATGAAGTCCATCAGCCACGGATGCTCGTGCAGGCTGGCGCGCATGCCCCGGGCCAGGTCCTGGGTGTCCCGGCGCCAGTCCCCGGATGGCTCGGGGGTTTCCCAGTCGCCCTGGACGGCGTCCAGCATCAGGTCCAGCAGCTCTTCCTTGGACACGATGTGCCAGTAGAGCGACATCGTCCCGGCGTTCAGCTCACGGGCGATCCGGCGCATGCTGACCGCGTCGGCGCCCTCGGCATCCGCCACCTTGATCGCGGTCCGCACGATCTCGTCGCGGGACAGGGCCGCCGCCCGCCGGGGCGGGTGCCGCTGGCCACGCCGTTCGTCCTCGCGCAGGTGCGCCCTTAGCCGCTCGGCTTTCCGGTCCCGGGGACGGGCGGCCAGGAAGGGGACCCACAGATCCTCGTCCTCCGTGTCCACCGCACCTCCTCCCTGGCCAGGCCGGATGTCGCGTCCGGGCCGATTCGCCCGGCATACGCCCAGCCGGTAGCGGCCACTCGCCCGGCTGACGCCGGTGTGCTGCGGATGAACTTACCGGGCCGGCCGCCGTGTTGCCGTCTCGTACAGTGTACTGCTATCGTACGGTGTACTAACTGGTACGGCGTACGAGACGCATGGACGCCCCGCGGACGCGAGGGTCCGGGGCGAGGAGGAGTGAGATGGCCGACATTCCCGCCATCGAGGCGGAAGGACTGACCAAGAGGTTCGGTGCGACCCAGGCGCTGGCCGGCATCGATCTGTGCGTGCCGGCCGGCGGCATACTCGGGCTGCTCGGCCCGAACGGGGCCGGCAAGACCACGGCGGTCCGGGTGCTGGCCACCCTGCTCCGCCCGGACGCGGGCCGGGCCCGGATCCTGGGGGCGGACGTGGTGACCCAGGCCGCTGAGGTGCGCACGCACATCGGCCTGACCGGGCAGTACGCCGCGCTGGACGACTACCTGACCGGCCGGGCCAACCTCATCATGATCGGCCAGCTGGCCCGGCTTGGCCGCGCCCAGGCCCACCAGCGGGCCGCCGAGCTGCTGGAGCGCTTCGACCTCACCGGCGCGGCTGGACGTGCGGTCAAGACCTACTCGGGAGGGATGCGCCGCCGGCTGGATCTGGCCGCCAGCCTGATCGGGCGGCCCGAGGTGCTGTTCCTGGACGAGCCGACCACGGGGCTGGATCCGCGCAGCCGCTCGGTGATGTGGGAGATCATCCGCGAGCTGGCCGGCTCGGGCACCACGCTCCTGCTCACCACGCAGTACCTGGACGAGGCCGACCAGCTGGCGGACCAGATCGCGGTCATCGACGCGGGCCAGGTGATCGCGGCGGGCACCCCTGACGCGCTCAAGGCCAAGATCGGGGACGACCGGCTGACACTGGTACTGGCTCCGGGGGCCGATCTGGCCGCGGCGGCCGCGGCGGTCACGGCGTACGCCGCCGGGCCGGTCAGCACGGTCGCGGCCGGCCCGGCTGGCGGCCGTGCGCAGATCACCGCCCCGGTCACCGGCCGGGACGGGATCACCACCGAGATCGTCCGGTCCCTGGACGCGTCCGGGGTCCCGGTCACCAGCGTGACACTGCGCCGTCCCTCACTCGACGACGTGTTCCTCACCCTCACCGGCAGCGGAGCCGGCGGCAGCCAGCCCGCCGCGGATTCCGCCCCGGCCGAACTCATCGGAGGTGCCGTATGACGGCCAGCACCATGCCCGTTACCGCTGGGCGGCGGCCCGTGCCGCCCGCCAGCACGCCGCGCCGCGGCCCGCTTCGCTGGTGGCTCAGCGACGTCCGGGTCCTGACCCAGCGCAGCCTGGCCCGGATCGTCCGGGAACCCGAGACGCTGATGGACGTCACCATCCAGCCGATCGTGTTCGTGCTGCTGTTCGCCTACGTGTTCGGCAGCGCCATCGCGATTCCTGGCGGCGGCAGCTACCCCGAGTACCTGATCGGCGGCATGCTCGGCATGGGCCTGGCTGGCACGGCCCCGGGCACCGCGGTGGCTCTGGTTACCGACATGAGCACCGGCCTGATCGACCGGTTCCGGTCGCTGCCCATGTCACGGGCGGCCGTCCTGGCCGGGCGGACGCTAGCTGACCTGCTGACCCAGGCCCTCGGCGCGCTGGTGGTGGCGGGGGTGGGCCTGGCCATCGGCTGGCGGATACATACCGGTGTCGCCGACACCCTGGCCGCGTTCGGCCTGGCCTTGCTCCTCGGCTACGCGTTCACCTGGGCCGGGGCCTGCCTGGGCATGGCGCTGCGCAGCCCGGAAGCGGCTCAGCAGCTCGGGTTCATCCTGTTCCTGCCGCTCACATTCGTCTCCAACGCGTTCGTGCCGACCCAGGGCATGCCTGGCTGGCTGCAGGCGGTGGCGGACTGGAACCCGCTCAGCGCGCTGGCCGCGGCGTGCCGCCATCTGTTCGGGAACCCGGACCCGGCCGCCTCAATCCAGGTCTGGCCCATGCAGCATCCCGTGCTGGCGGTGTTCCTCTGGTCCGCCGCATTCCTAGCCGTCTTCGCCCCTCTGGCCGTCCACCTCTACCGCCGCAAATCCCTCACCTGAGGCGGGGCGCAGATGAGACGTGGGTCTCGCCGCCGAGGCGGGCTGAGGCGAGGGACGTGGAGTCTCGTCGGCGAGGCGGGGCGCGCCGTAGGCGTGTTCCCGCCGAGTCGGCGACTAGCCACAAGCAGCGGAGAGCCGACGGCCGGCCTGAGCCGGGCCGTGGGGGTTCCGGGGGCTCGGGCCCCCGGGCAAGCTAGCGGAAGGCTTCTTCCAGCCACCAGGCACCGCGGGCCGAGGTGACCTTGGCGTCGACCAGCATGGGGCGCTCGCGGGGCCCGTCCAGCCAGTCCTGAACCGGGCCCAGGTCGGCGGGGCTGCGCACGGTCACTCCGTCGCACCCGAATCCGCGGCCGATCTCGGCGAGATCCGCCGGGGGAAACCGGACGGTGTCCAGCGGGTGCCCGTCCGGCCCGAAGTGGTGCACCTCGGCCCCGTAGGCCTCGTCGTCGTAGACCACGATGAGCATGGGCAGTCCGAGCCGGACCACGGTTTCCAGCTCGCTGGCGGCCATCAGCACCCCGCCGTCGCCCAGCGCGGCCACGGTGAGCCGGTCCGGGCGGGCCAGGGCGGCCCCGATGGCCGACGGCAGCCCGAGCCCGATGGACTGGTACGCCTGGGTGAAGCAGAACGCGTCCGCGTCGGGCACCGCGAGGTACATGCTCGGGTAGCCCATGAAGTTGCCCGAGTCCACGCTCACCGTGCGCTGCACCGGGAGCATGTCGTCCAGGGCGATGCTCAGCGTGCGCGGGTCGATCAGGCCGTCCCCGCCCTCGTCGGAATACGGCACATCGCGCCACCGGACCTCGTGCGCGATGCGACTTCGGACCTTGTCGTTGCGATAGCCCAGACCGCTGCCGAACCGGTCGCCCAGCGCGGCCAGTGCGGCGCGGGCGGTCTCCGCCACGTCGCCGAGCACGCCCAGATGTACCGGCCGGTGCGCACCGATCGCCGCTGGGTCGTCGTCCACCTGGACCACGGTGGCCTCCGGGCCGATCAGGGTGCCGTGCCGCATGGTCCACATGTTCAGCGAGCAGCCCCAGCCCACGATCAGGTCGGCCGCACTGATCAGCTCGGCGGTGAGCGGAGAGGCGAAGCCGCCGCTCACGTCCAGGTCCCACGGGCTGCCGCGGAACAGTCCCCGGGCCGCCGCCGAGGTGGCCAGCAGCGCGCCGCAGGCGTCGGCGAGCTGTTCCAGGTCTGGCCCGGCCTGCGCGACCCGGGCCCCCCGCCCGGCCACGAACACCGGCCGTTTGGCCAGGGCGAGCTGGCCGGCCAGGGCGTCCGCCGCGTCCGCGGACGGCGCGACGGGCCCGAGCACCGGGCCGGCCGCCGGCGGCTGCCGGTCGCAGTCGCCGGCCTGCACGTCGAGGGGCATGGCCAGGATCACCGTGCGCCGCTGCGCGGCGGCCGTGTGGTAGGCCCGCGCAGTGTCGGCGGCAGCCGAGGCGGGGGAGTGGAGCCGTTCCGGCACCGCGCCCACCGCCGAGGCCAGGGCGGCCACGTCGATGCGGAAGTTGGACCGGACCGCCGCGGCGGCTACGTCCGCGGCGAGCACCACGAGCGGCGTGCGGCTCTTGGCCGCCTCGGTGATGCCGGTGACCGCGTTGGTCAGCCCGGGACCCTGGTGCACGCTGAGCAGGCCGGTCCGTCCCGCGGTCCGGGCCCACCCGTCGGCCATGCAGGCCGCGCCGCCCTCGTGCCGGGCGGCGATGTACCGGGCTCCCTGGCTGATCAGGGCATTGGTGAGGTGGAAGTTGCCGCTGCCGACCACGCCGAACACGGTGTCCGCGCCCAGCCCGGCCAGCGTCGCGGCGACAGCATCGGTGACCCGCATCAGATCAAGCGCGCTCGATGAGCCCGATGGCCCGGCAAGGGCTTCCCGAGCCGCCGGTGATCGGCAGCGGGCCGGCGATCACCACCGCGCCGTGGGGGGGCAGCAGGGCCAGGTTCTGCAGTTGGGTCAGCCCGTACTTACCCGCGCCCAGTAGCGACGCGTGGCAGGGGAACGGCGGGTCGAAGGAGTGCGCCGTGCCCGCGTCCGTGCCGACCGTCTCCACCCCCAGCCCGATGATCGACTCGTGGGCCGCCAGCCACTGCGCGCAGGCCACCGAGATGCCGGGGGTGTGCGGCCCGGTCTCGTTGGCGTTGAGGAACTCCTCCTGGCTGGCCGACCTCGCATCCCAGCCGGTCCGGTAGAGCAGCCAGCCGCCCTCGGGCAGCGGGCCGCGCTCGGCCTCCCACTGCTGGACATGCTCAATCTCAAGGAGGAAGTCAGGGTCGGCCGCGGCCTGGGCGGTGAAGTCGAGCACCGCCGCCGGGGCGATCAGCCGGTCCACCGGGACCTGCGCTACGTCCGCGCCGTCCTTGCCGGTGACCCAGTGCACCGGCGCGTCGAAGTGCGTGCCGGTGTGCTCGCCGGTGCTGATGTCGTTCCAGTACCACGCGGGGCCGCGGTCGTCGTAGCGGCTGATCTCCTGCAGCGAGAACGTGGCCGTGTTGCCGAACGGTGCCGGCAGCCTGATCACGGGGGTGGTGTCGTTGAGCGGCGCGGTCAGGTCGATGACCTGGATGCCGCCGTCCCTGATCGCGGTGGTCAGGTCGCTCAGCAGGGACATGCGGGGGCTCCTGTCTACGGTGCTGCACGGATCGCGTCCGGACTGCGTTGTCGTTCTACACCAGTTGCAGGCGGCCCGAAGGCCCGGGGAGTCATGTTATGGTTATAACATGGTGGCGAAGAAGGCAGTGCTGAACGTTACTGTGGACGAGTCGCTGGCCGAGGACGTGCGACGGGCGGCCAAGCTGGAACACACCACGATCTCTAGCGTGGTCGAGCGGGCCCTGCGCGACAAGCTCTCCTGGGAACTCAAGCGCCTGGAGGGCATCCGCGCCATCGAGGCCTACTACGAGGAGCACGGCCAGCCGACGCCGGAGGAACGCGCTGCGGCGAAAGCGCGGGTGGCCGAGGAGCACCGGCTGGCTGAGGAGGCCCGGGCGTACAACGCGGCCCACGGCAACGTCTTCCGCCGCGAAGACTGGGACCTCTGATGGAACAGGTGCTCTACGACAGCGGGGCGCTCATCGCTATCGGCCGTAGTCACAACAGCGCCAAGGTCGAAGATCACCTGGTCCGGCTCGACCGGGGAGATCACATCATTGTGCCGGCGCCCGTGGCAGCACAGGTGATCCGCGGCCCGAGTCGTCAGGCCCGGTTAATGATCACTCTTCGGAGCTGCGACATCGTCCCCTTCGAGGGGAGTGACGCCCGTCGGGTCGGACGGCTGCTGGCGCTAGCCGGGACTTCGGACGTCGTGGATGGCTTCGTCGCCGTCAAGGCGGCAGAGACCGGCGCTACCGTCATCACATCGGATCCAAGTGACATCCGTCGTTTGCTGAGCACGCTGGGACTGCGGCTGCCGGTGTTGAAACCATGACGCTCAGAGGCTGGCGACGGCGGGGATTACCTTGCTGCCGATGACCTCGAGCGGGGTGATGTCCCAGACGTTGCGCACCTGGCCGATCGCCGTGCTGAAGCCCATCTCGGCCAGCCCGCCGAGCTGGTCTATCACCTCGTTCGCCTGCTCGCCCTTCGGGCCGACGTCGTAGATGAAGTAGACGGTCTTCTCGATCTCGTCATAGGTGCGGCCCTCGGCCTCGCAGTGCCTGCGCAGGACATCCAGCTTGCGGGCCAGGTCGGGGCCGGGGAACAGGTTGCAGGCCTGGGCGTAGCGGGCCACCAGGCGGAGCGTTTTCTTCTCGCCCGAGCCGCCAATCAGGATCGGCGGGTGCGGCTGGGACAGTGGCAGCGGCGAGTTGAGCGGCCGCTCCAGCTGGTAGTGCCGGCCCTCGTACGCGGAATCGTCGCCGCGGAACATCTGCAGGCAGATCTGCAGCGTCTCCTCCAGCCGCTCGAACCGCTCGGCGACCGGCGGGAACGGGATGCCGAGCCCGCGCGACTCTTCCTCGTTCCAGGCCGCGCCGATGCCGAGCCAGGCCCGGCCGCCGGACAGCACGTCCAGCGTGGTGATGATCTTCGCGAGGATCCCGGGGTCCCGGTAGATCACCCCGGTGACCAGCGTCAGCAGCTTGGCCCGCGTGGTGCTCGCGGCCAGGTAGCCGAGCGTGGTGTAGGCCTCCAGCATCTCCCGCTCGGGTGGTCCGAGCGGCCCGATCTGGAAGAAGTGGTCCATCACGGCGAGGAACTCAAAACCGGCGTCGTCCGCCGTGCGGGCCACCGTGGCCAGGTCCGCGCCGAGGCGGGACGGGCCGTCCTGGGTAGTGAAATCAGGGATCTGCACACCGAGCTTCACGTAGTACCTCCAGTGATGAGGCTCTCACACGGACCGGGCGGCCATCCCCCGGACGTCCCGCAGAATGGAGGGATGACCAGACCCGTGGTGAAGGCGCTGACCCTGGTGACCGACGACGGGGTGGCCATCGACGCAGTCCACCTGCCCGGCGAGGGCGACGTGGGGTTCGTTATTGCCCATGGTTTTACCTTGTCCTGGCAACACGGCGCGGTCTGGAAGGTAGCGAGCAGGCTGCAGGAGGCGGGCGGCGTGGTGTCGTTTGACTTCCGCGGTCACGGCCGGTCCGGCGGGCTGTCCACCATGGGGGACCGGGAGATCAAGGACCTGGACGTGGCGGTGCGGTACGCGCGGGAACTGGGCTACCGGCGGATCGCGGCGGTCGGGTTCTCCATGGGCGCCTCGGTCGTGATTCGCTACGCGGGGCTGGTCGGCGGGCTGGACGCGGCCGTGTCGGTCAGCGGGCCAGGGCACTGGTATTACCGCGGCACCAAGCCGATGCGCCGGGTGCACTTCGCGGTGGAGCGCCGGGTAGGCCGGGCCATCACCCGGGCCTGGCTGAAGACCCGGGTCAGCCCGGGCGGGTGGAACCCGGTGCCGGTCCCGCCGGACGAGGCCGCGGCGATGATCTCGCCGGCCCCGCTGCTCATCGTGCACGGCCAGCAGGACCCCTACTTCCCCGTCTATCACGGCCAGCGGCTCTTTGACGCGGCGCGCGAGCCCAAGGAGTTCTGGGTGGAACCCGGGTTCGGGCACGCGGAGTCAGGCACCGACGGGCCGTTGCTGGACCGGATCGCCGGATGGGTGCGGAAACACGCGCTAGTCCCCCCGGAGGGTGTCTCCCGGGTCGGGGTCGAAGAAGTGCCGTGAGTCCAGGACGATCCTCGACACCGATGTCTCCCTATCCGCCGAACTGGCCCGCGGGCTGGCCCCGGACGCCCTCGACCCGCGTGTGCAGCACGTGCCCGGCCATCGGTTCCGCGGCCCGTTGCGCCTCGGTCATGTTCTCCCAGGCCGTGGTGACGAACAGCTCGCCGAGATCCGGGCCGCCGAACGCCGGGCAGGACGGCTGGGACACCGGCACCCGCAGCTCGGCCAGCAGCGAACCGTCCGGCGCGTACCGGCGCACCGCGCCGCCACCCCAGAACGCCACCCACAGGCAGCCGTCCGCGTCCACCACCAGGCCGTCCGGGATGCCCTGCGATGGCGGCGGCTGGACCAGATCCCGCGGTGCTCCCAGCGTGCCGGCGGCCAGATCGCACGGGAAGGCGCGGATCCGCGGCCGCGGCTCACCCGAGTCGATGTAGTAGAACGTGGCACCGTCCAGACTCCAGCCCAGGCCGTTGGACTCGGTCACCCCGTCCAGAACCACGGCCATCTCGCCGGACGGATCGAGCCGGTACAGCGCGCCCGCCCCGGCCCGCCGGTCCCCGGCCACCGTGCCCGCCCAGAACCGGCCCACCGGGTCGCACGCCCCGTCGTTGAACCGGATGTCGGCCAGCATTCCGGGCGGCCGCCACGGCCCGCCGTCCGGCTGCCCGTCCGCGCCGACCAGCCGGAACCCGTCCGCCGCGGCCAGCACGTACCCCCCGCCGGTCCGCGGTGCGGCCGCGCCGACCGCTACCCCGGCGGTGTGGAACACCGAGTCACCCACCCCCGGCCGGTACCGGTGCAGGTGCCCGGCCAGGATGTCCACCCACATCAGGCTGCCGGTGGCGGCGTCCCAGAACGGCCGCTCACCCAGTTCCGCCCGCGCCGATATGGCCACGTCCCACGACACGTTCATTCGCCCATCCCCAGGGTCAGCCCCCGCACCAGGTAGCGCTGGAAGATCAGGTACACCACGATCGCAGGTTCCGCGCTGATGAACGAGCCCGCCATCAGTACCGGGATGCTGGCCGTCCGCGCCTGCCCCGGGCGTGGCCCCGCTGACCTGCCCCGGGCTTGGCCCCGCTGGCCTGCCGCCCAGCCCGGCCCTGGCTGCCCACCACACCACCCCAGCGGTCCTGTGAGCCCCAGAAAGCCGCACCGGTCCCAGGCTGCCGTTCGTGATCAACTGATTGGTGCTGGCCCAGCGTCACCAATCAGTTGATCACGAACTGGTGCGGGCTGACGGGGCGGGGTGGGTGGGGTTTGAGGGAGTTGCGGGGGTGCTGGGGCTGGTGGGAGTGGGCGAGCGGCCCGGGAGGCGGGTGCGGATCGCGGCGGCGATCAGGATGGCGAGCAGCGCGAGGCCGCCGAGCAGGAATGCGTTCCCGGTCAGCAGTTCGATGCCGTGCCAGTGATACTCGGCGAACCAGGGCTGGTCGCCGTAGCGGTAGTAGACCTCTGGGTCGGTGTTCGGCGGCTGCCAGATCACCCCCAGCGAGAACTGGCCCAGGTCGTTTGGCTCACCCCAGAGGCGGCCCGGCCAGGCGCCGTACACGACCAGCATGGCCGCGGCCAGGGCCCAGTAGCCTGCGGCGGGCCACCTGGGGGCGGCCGGGGCGCGCGTGGCCCGGACCGCGTAGACGGCCGCGACCGCCACTCCCGGGACGATCCACACCCAGTGGTGGTCCCAGCTGATCGGGGAGATCATCAGGCCGGTCAGCGCGCAGGCGAGCAGCCCGGGCAGCCGGTGCCCGGCCCGGTCCAGCAGGGCCGCGCAGGCCAGCCCGGCCCCCGCGGTGACCAGCGCCACCGCCAGCCACACCGGCTCTGCGCCGGTCACGCTGCCGGCCAGCCTGGTGAGCAGGGCGCGCAGCGACTGGTTGCCCTCCCAGCCGACGAAGCCGGTGCGGCCCCCGTTGAAGAACAGGCCGCCCAGCCACCACCGGGCCGAATCGGCGGGCGCGACCACGAAGCCCGCGGCCACAGTGGCGGCGAACGCCGCGCAGGCCACGGCGGCCGCCCGGAACCTCCGGGTCAGCAACAGGTACGGGATGAAGATGAGGGGCACCAGCTTGATCCCGGCGGCCACGCCGACCCCCGCCCCCTTCCACCACCGGCTGGCCCCGGACTGGCGGGTGTCCGGCTGGCACAGATCCCAGATGATCAGCGCCATCAGGACCAGATTGACCTGGCCGAGGTACAGGCTGCGGATGACCGGCTCGGTCCAGAACACCGCGGCCGCGGCCAGCAGGGTGACGCCCAGGCGGGTCAGGCCACGGCGGTAGCCGAGCCCGCCGAACGTGAACCAGAGCGCGGCGATCAGCGCCGCGACGTTGACCGCCACGCTGAGCGGGGGCAGCGCCCGCCATGGGATGAGGGAGACGACCGCGAAGACGACCGCCGCGAACGGGGGATAGGTGAACTTCAGGTGCAGGTTCTGGTAACCGGGCCAGTCGTACAGCGGCGCGGCCAGGTGCGGGTCATACCAGGGCCGCACGTGCCGGACGATGAGCCCACCGGAGCGGTAAACCCCCAGATCGACCGGGTCCAGCGTCCAGTGGTAGGGGTGGACCGCCAGATAGGCCAGGCAGCTGCCGAGGATCACCGCGAACGCGATGATGCCCGCCGCCACCAGCCTGCCCCGCACGTTCCCTCCACTGAGCCTTCACCGGCTTCCCCGGGCTTCACCAGCTCGTGGGCAGCGGCATTCCCTCGCTGTATCCGGCCGCGCTCTGTATCCCGACCATCGCCCGCTCATGCAGCTCGTCCAGGTCGGCGGCGCCAGCGTAGGTGCACGCGCTGCGCAGCCCGGCCGTGATGGCGTCCATCAGGTCTTCCACGCCGGGACGTTGCGGGTCCAGGTACATCCGCGCGGTGGAGATGCCTTCCTCGAACAGTTCCTTGCGGGCCCGGTCGAACGAGGAGTCGCCCACACTGCGCAGCCGCACAGCCCGGGCCGAGGCCATACCGAAGCTCTCCTTGTACAGCCGGCCGTCCGGATCGCGGAACACGTCGCCAGGGGACTCGTAGGTCCCCGCGAACCAGGACCCGATCATGACGTTGGAGGCTCCGGCCGCCAGCGCGAGCGCCACATCCCGGGGATGACGGATGCCGCCGTCCGCCCAGACGTGCGCGCCCAGCGCCCGGGCCTGCGCAGCGCACTCCAGGACCGCGCTGAACTGGGGGCGGCCCACCCCGGTCATCATCCGCGTGGTACACATCGCGCCCGGCCCGACCCCGACCTTCACGATGTCCGCGCCCGCCTCGACCAGGTCGGCGACGCCGGCCGCGGTGACCACGTTCCCGGCCGCGATCGGCACGTCCGGGCTGACCCCGCGGACCGCGCGCAGCGCGCTCATCATCTTGTCCTGGTGGCCGTGCGCGGTGTCCACCACCAGCACGTCCACCCCGGCGTCGAGCAGCAGCTTGGCCTTGGCCGCGACGTCGCCATTGATGCCCAGGGCCGCGCCGACACGCAGCCGTCCGCCGGTGTCGGTGGCCGGGTCGTACAGGGTGGCGCGGAGCGCGCCGGTGCGGGTCAGGATGCCCACGCAGCGGCCGTCGGTGTCCACCACCGGCGCCAGCCGGTGCCGCCCGTCGTGCAGCAGGGTGAACGCACGCTGCGGGTCGGTGCCCGCCGGGAGGGTGAGCAGTTCGGTGGACATCACGTGGCGCAGCTGAGTGAACCGGTCCACCCCGGTGCAGTCGGACTCGGTCACCACGCCGACCGGGCGGCCATCCTGGACCACGATCACGCCGCCGTGCGCCCGCTTGGGCAGCAGGCCCAGCGCCTGGCCGGTGGTGTCGCCGGGGGCCAGCGTGATCGGTGTGTCGTGCACCAGGTCACGGCTTTTCACCCAGGCCACCACGTCGGCGACCACGTCGGCGGGGATGTCCTGGGGCAGGATGGCCAGGCTGCCGCGCCGGGCCGCCGTCTCGGCCATCCGGCGCCCGGACACCGCGGTCATGTTGGCCACCACGATCGGGATGGTGGTGCCGCTGCCGTCGCGGGTCGCGAGGTTCACGTCGAGCCGGGACGCCACCGCCGACCGGCCGGGGACGAGGAACACGTCACTGTAGGTCAGGTCATGGGCCGGGACGTTCTCGGTGAGGAATCGCACCCTTCGATTCTGCCTGGTAAGCGTCTATGCACGTTCCCGAGCTCAGCCGCTGACGGGCGTGCCGGCCCCCGGGTCGCCGCCCGCCCTGTCCCATTCGTCCCGGGACAGTATGGCTTCTTCCAGGTCCAGGTGATGCAGGACCTCATCGAGTACCTCGTCGTCGATCTGGCGCTCGTCCCGCAGCCGGATGAACTCGGCCCGCTCGGCCGTGGTCATCTCCCGGCGCAGCCGCCGGAAGGCGGCCGACGGTGCTGGCCCGCTGTCCGCATCGGGCTCGTGGCCCGGCAGCCGCTCCCAGGCCCCCGCCTGCCGGTACCCGGCCAGCCGCCGCAGTCGCTCCACCACCTCGGGAGGCGCTCCGGCGGGGTCCTCGGCGGCCAGTTCCTCCAGCCGCCGCAGCCCCGCCGCCGATGCGGCGTCCTGCGCGGTGGCCTGGGCCACCACGTCGGCCCGCTGCTCATCCGGCCCGGCCTGCACCCCGAGCCTGCGGATCAGCACCGGTAGCGTGAGGCCCTGCACCAGCAGGGTGCCAAGCACGGTGGTGAACGTCAGGAAGACCAGCAGGTTGCGCTGGGGTACGTCGGTGGACAGCGCCGCCGCCGCAGCGAGGGAGATGACCCCGCGCAGGCCAGCCCAGGACAGCACAAACGTTGCCTGCCATCCGGGCGCCGGGTCCTGCGTCCGGATCCGGGGCACCAGCCACCGGGGCAGGTAGATGGACGGGAACACCCAGATGATCCGGGCCACGATGACCGCGCCGAGCACGGCGGCGGCCTCCCCCGCCAGCCGGGCCGGGTTCTGGGTGCCCACGTCCTGCAGCACGGGCCGCAGCTGCAGGCCGATCAGCGCGAACGCCACCGATTCGAGCACGAACGTGGCGACCCGCCACACCGCCATGTCCTGCAGCCGGGTGGCAAAGTGCGCCTGCCCGGCATGATGACCCAGGTACAGGCCGGTCACCACCACGGCCAGCACCCCCGACACATGCAGCGAGTCGGCGGCCAGGTAGGCCGCGAAGGGGGTGAGGAGCGACAGGGCGCTTTCCACCAGCGGGTCACGCAGCCGCATCCGGAGCCGGTGCATGAGGACCCCCAGCACCAGGCCCACGACTATCCCGCCGATGCTGATGGTGACCAGGCTGCCCACCGCGCTGAGCGGGGACGGGGTGGTCACTGCTGCCGAGGCCGCGCTGACCGCCACCGCATACACGGTGAGCGCGGTGCCGTCGTTGAGCATGCTCTCGCCGGTGATGACGGTCAGCAGCCGTCTCGGCAGGTGAAGCTGCCGGCCGATGCTGGCTGTGGTGACCGCGTCGGTGGGCGCGAGAATCGCGCCCAGGGTGATCGCGGCAGCCACCGGCAGCCCGGGCACGGTCAGCCGGGCGGCGCCCCCCACCACCACGGCCGTGAACAGCACCAGGCCGACCGACAGCAGGGCGAGGGTCCGCACGTTGTCGCGCAGGTTCAGGTACGAGCTCTCCAGCGCGGTGGTGTAGACGAGCGGCGGCAGCACCGCGAACAGGACCAGGTCTGGGTTGAGCCGGAACTCCGGTACCCCGGGAATGTAGGACGCGGCCAGCCCGGTGAGGACCAGCAAGATGGGCGCGGCCACGCCGTGCCTGCGGGCCAGCGCCGCGATCGCGCAGGAGCCGACGATGAGCAGCAGCAGCGCCAGGGCCTGCGTCGCCGTCATCGCGGCGGGATCAGGAGTAGTGGAAGGCCGCGAAGATGATAGCGGTCAGCCGGTCCACCATCTCATCCCTGGGCAGCCGGACTTCGACGGTCAGCAGGTAGTTGATCCGCTCCAGCATCATCAGCAGGGCCAGGGCGGTCAGCTCGGCGTGCCCGGCCGGTGCGTCGCGGCCGGCCGTGCCCGCGCCGGCCATCATGCCCTGGGTGATGGCCTCAGAGAGCTTGAACATCACTTGCAGCCCGTCACCGAAGACTTCCTCGCCGACGACCTCCGCCTGGCTGAGGATCCGGATCACGGACGCGTGGGCGGCATAGGTGTCGCAGAAGGCGCTGACCCAGTGGCGCAGTGCGGCGTGCCCGGCGTCGTTGCGGGTGACCACGGGGAACTCGTCGGTCAGCGCGGCCATGTCCACGAGTGCGTCCGAGAGCAGGGCCTTGAAGAGGTCTTCTTTATTGGAGAAGTACAAGTAGAAGGTGCCGTGCGAGATCTTGGCCCGGCGCACCACATCATCGACCCGGACGGCCTGGAAGCCCCGCTCGTCGAACTCGGCCAGGCCCGCGTCGAGCAGCTTCTGTACCGTCTGGCGGCCCTGGGCGCGCAGCTCGCGGTCCTGGGCAGGCGCGCCGCCGCCCAGCGAGGGCCGCCGGGATGGCCCCTCGCCGGCCCGCAGGCCGAACTGAGGGCCGGTATGGCCGTTTGGTGGCTTTCCCGAGTTACCTTCTGGCACGGATCCCCTTGGCGCAGTGCCGGGGCCGACTTCCCGACTCATGTTCGGAGGGTAGCCTGCCCAGCATCAGTTCGCTGCATTCCCCTACCGCAAGAAGTGTTCCCGGCCCGACTTCCGCCGTATCCCCAGATCAGGGGACGCTAGGAGCCCAGGACCTGTTCCAGGTACGGATTACTGAACCGGCGGGCCGGGTCGAGTTGGTCCCGCAGCGTGACGAAATCCGCGAACCGGGGATAGACGCCGCACAGGTAAGCGGCGTCACGCGTGTGCAGCTTGCCCCAGTGCGGGCGCCCGCCGAGGGCCGTCATCACCGCCTCCACCTCCCGGAAGTACTCCTCGTGCGGCGAGGTGTGGAAGACGTGGATGGCGATGTAGGCCGTGCCCCGGCCGTACGCCGTGGACAGCCAGACATCGTCGCCGGGGGCGATCCGGACCTCGATCGGGAAGCTGATCCGCCAGGCGTGCCGGGAGAACAGGTCGCGGATAGCGGTGAGCGCCTCGGCCAGGTGCTCGCGCGGGATCGCGTACTCCTGCTCCTTGAAGCGCACCCGGCGAGGGCTGGTGAACACCCGGTAGGCGGCGTCCGTGTAGGTCCGCGCGCCGAGTGCCTTGCCGGCGATGCCGTTGATGGCCGGGATGACCGCGGGATATCGCTGGCCGAGGCGGCAGGTGGCCCCGAACAAGGTGTTCGAGAGGAACTCGTCGTCGAGTTGATGGCGCCACCGGGGCAGCGGGCGAGGCGGGCCGTCGCTGCGGTTGTTGCGTTTGGTCAGGCAGCCGTCCGTGTGCGGGAACCAGTAGAACTCGAAGTGCTCGTTGGCGCTGGCCAGTTCGTCCAGCCGGGCGATGACCTCGGCCCAGCTCATCGGCTCCTCGCGCGCGGTCAGCAGGAAGGCCGGGACCACCCGGAAGGTCACCGCGGTCAGCACGCCGAGCGCTCCGAGCCCGATCCGGGCTGCCTGGAACAGATCGGCGGCCCGGTCTGCGGAGCAGCAAACGATGCTGCCGTCGGCCAGGACCATCTCCAGCGCGGTCACCTGCGCGGCGATACCGCCCAGGTCCCGGCCGGTCCCGTGGGTGCCGGTCTGGATCGCGCCAGCAACCGTCTGCTCCTGGATGTCGCCCATGTTCGCCAGGGCCAGCCCGCGGGCGTACAGGTGCTCGTTGAGATCCCGAAGCCGGCAGCCCGCCTCGACCGTGACCTCCCCGGCCTTCTCGTCCACCGACCGGATGGCCCGCAGCCCGCCTGGGTGCAGCATCACCCCGCTGGTCACGGCGACCGGGGTGAAGGAGTGGCCGGATCCGGTCATCCGCACGGTGAGGCCGTCCAGCGTGGCCAGCGCGACCGCCTCGGCGACCTCCGCGGCCGAGCGCGGCGTGATCACCCGCTGCGGCGCGGCGGCCTGATTACCCGCCCAGTTCTGCCAGCGGGGTACGGCGAGGACCATGCCCGGACCTTATCCGAGCGGGCCGGGAAGGCCGGATCAGGGGCGGGATGGCCGGATCAGGGCCGGGAAGGCCGGATCAGAAGCCCCATAAGTCCCCTCTTACCGCAAAGCCCCATTCGTGTAGCTTTTCCGGCCCGGAGGCAGCCGGTCTTCAACCGCGGCCC
>DASQRM010000055.1:0-2075 GCA_035642895.1 Streptosporangiaceae bacterium
TGCTCGACCGGCTGGCCGGCGGGGTCGGACTGCGGCGCGGCCGCCGCGACCCGCGGCATCTGCTCATGGGCGACGCCCTGGATTTCTGGCGGGTGGAGGCGATCGAGCCGGGGTCGCTGCTGCGGCTGCGCGCGGAGATGAAGCTGCCGGGCCTGGCCTGGCTGGAGCTGTCGGTAGGCCAGGACCCCGAGGGCCTGACTACCTACCGCCAGCGGGCGATCTTCCGGCCGCACGGGCTAGCAGGTCACGCGTACTGGCGGTCCATCTCGCCGTTTCACGGCGTGGTGTTCGGCGGCATGCTCAAGAACATCACCGCCGCCGCCGAGAAGGCCGAACGGGCGGGACCTGCTGGTCGCCACGACCTGTCGCTACGATGAGCCCCGTGACAGAGGCGATCAAGGCTTCCGGGCGATGGCGCTGTAGCCGACCAGGGCGCCGGTGGTGGCATCAATGTGGCCGGACAGGGCCCACTGGTTGATGGGGACCAGGCCGGGAGGGAGCAGGTCCAGGCCGTCGAAGAAGCGGGCTACCTGGTCCCGGGTGCGGGGAGTGATCGTCGCTGAGGACATCTGGTTGTAGCGGCGAGCCATCTCGGCGCAGGCTTCGGGGGCGATGTCGCTGGCGGCGTGGGCCATGACCAGGTAACTGCCGGAGGGGACCGCGTCCATCAGGCGCGATACGATCGCGTAGGGGTCGTCGGCATCGGGGATGAAATGCAGGACGGCGATCAGGAGGATGGCGACCGGGCGGGTGAGGTCAAGGGTGCGGGCCGCAGCCTTGAGGATGGTGTCGGTGTCGCGCAGGTCGGCCTGGATGTAGTCGGTCTGACCTTCGGGACTGCTGGTCAGCAGGGCCTGGGCGTGGGTGAGCACCACCGGGTCGTAGTCCGCATAGACGATGCGGGACCCGGGGGCGAAACGCTGGGCGACGTCGTGGGTGTTGTCGGCGGTGGGCAGGCCGGTGCCGATGTCGAGGAACTGGCGGATGCCGTGGGCGGTCACCAGCTGGTGGACCGCGTCGATGAGGAACAGACGGACAGCGCGGGCGATGAGCGGCATCGAGGGCATGACCTCGAGGATCTGTTCGCCGGCCTCACGGTCGGCCGCGAAGTTGTCCTTGCCACCCAGCCAGTAGTTCCACATGCGCGCGGGGTTCGGCACGGTGGGATCAAAGGGCGGCAGTTCGCTCTCGCCACTGGCGATCGGGCTGTGCGGCACGGGGTTGACCTCCTGGCTGACTGACATACGAGCCTAACGCTGTTTCAGCGGGCCCGGGCGACTCAGGCGTCGCGGCGCTCAAGGAGGTAGGCGGCGACGGTCAGGGCGAGCACGGTCCAGATGCACAGGACCCCGAAGCCCTGCCAGGGGGACAGCAGGTCGTCGGCGGTCTCGTGGGTGTGCGTGATCAGGGTCCCGGCCTGTTCGGGCAGGTAGGCGTTGATGTGCGCGCCCCAGCTGCTCGGCAGCAGCCCGGTCAGGATGGGCAGCACGAACACAACGCCGATGATGGTCGAGATGGACCCGGCGGTGTGCCTGATCATGGTGCCGATGGCCAGCGCGAGCAGGCCCAGCACGGTGAGGTACAGCCCGGCGCCGATCACGGCGCGGGTGACGCCCGGGTCGCCCAGCGCCACCGGCACGTGGGCGTGCAGGATGGCCGAACCGACGAAGAACGAGCAGAAGGCCACGATCTCCGTCACCACCAGCAGGAGAACGGCGAACACCACCGCCTTGGCGGCCAGCACCGGTAGCCGGCGCGGCACGGCCAGCAGCGAGGCGCGGATCACCCCGGTCGAGTACTCGCTGGTGATAATCAGCACGCCCAGGACGGCGATGGCCAGCTGGCCCAGGCCGATGCCGGTGCCCAGGATGAAGCCGACCGGGTCGGACAGGACGCTGGCGTCCCGTGCCGCGGCCCGCGGGCCGAACCAGTTCGATTCGGTCAGCCAGGCGATCAGCGCGGTGAAGCCGATGCACACCACCACGAAGATGACCAGCGTCCAGACGGTGGAGCGCACCGAGCGGATCTTGGTCCACTCGGCCCGCAGCAGGCCGGGGAACCCGGCGTGGCGGCCG
>DASQRM010000056.1:0-38587 GCA_035642895.1 Streptosporangiaceae bacterium
GGCCAAGCCCGCCAGTTGCGCCGGACCGGCGGCCGGGGCCAGCCCATTCACCGCGGCCGGCGGTGAGGCGTCGGTATCCGGCGCCGCCTCAGCGGGCCATAGCCGCGGCGTGATGGCGTTCCCGGCTGCCGCGGCGGCCGGCGCGTGCGGGCCGTCGGCCTGCTCGTAGCCGAGAGCCGCCATGGCGTCGGTACCCTCGGCGTCGTCGTCGGGCCCGGTGATCAGGTCGCGGTACAGCGGGCAGCGTGCCTCTAGCTCGGCGTGGGTGCCGATATCAACCAGGCGCCCCTGATCGAGGACGGCGATCCGGTCGGCGAGCTGGAGCGTGGACCGGCGGTGCGCGATGAGCAGCGTGGTCCGGCCGGCCATGATCTGCTTGAGCCGGGCGTGGATCTCGGCTTCGATCCGCGTGTCGACCGCCGAGGTCGCGTCGTCGAGGACGAGGATGCGGGGATCGGTCAGCAGCGCCCGGGCCAGGGCCACCCGCTGGCGCTGCCCGCCGGACAGGCTCAGCCCCTGCTCCCCGACGACCGTGTCGTAGCCTTTCGGCAGCCCGGTGATGAACTCGTCCGCCTCGGCGGCCTGAGCCGCGGCCAGGACCTCCTCCCAGCTGGCATCGGGACGCCCGTAGGCGATGTTGGCCCGGACGGTGTCGGAGAACAGGAACGAGTCCTCGCTGACCAGCCCGATCGAGGCCCGCAGCGAGTCCAGGGTGAGATCACGGATGTCGTGGCCGCCGACCCGAAGCGCTCCGCCGGTCACGTCGTAGAAGCGGGGGAGCAGTTGCGCGATGGTCGATTTCCCCGACCCGGACGTGCCGACCAGTGCGACGGTCTCGCCCACATTGACGTGCAGCGACAGCCCGCGCAGAACGGGACGCCCGGGCACGTAACCGAAGCTGATGTCGTCGAGGTCGATGTCGGCCGGGTCGGATCCGAGCGGCACCGCGCCGGGCCGGTCGGTGATGCCGGGCTCGGTGTCGATGACCTCGAACACCCGGATCACGCTGGCCCGCGCTTCCTGGCCGGTGGTCACCAGCGCGGCCAGCGCGCGGACCGGGCCGACCAGCTGGAGCAGGTAGGAGGAGAACGCCACGAACGTGCCCAGGGTGATGGAGCCCTCGATGGCCAGCCACCCACCCAGCGCGAGCACCCCGACCTGGCCGAGCGCGGGAACGGCCTGCAGGGCCGGGTTGTACCGGGCCATCAGCCGCACCGCGCGCACCCGCGAGGCGTAAAGCAGGCGGCTCGCCCATTCCAGCCGGCCGATCTCCTGGTCTTCCTGGCCGAAGCCCTTGACCACCCGGACGCCGGTCACGGCGCCGTCCACCACCCCGGCCACGGCGGCCGCCTGCTGCTGCGCATCCCAGCTGGCCGGGAACAGGGTGCGGCGCGAGGCGATCGAGATGAACCACAGGGCCGGGCCGACGGCCAGGGCGATCAGCGTCAGCAGCGGGGAGAGGAACAGCATGATGGCCAGCGAGGCGACGAACAGCACCGCGTTGCCGAGCAGCATCGGGATCATGCTGAGCAGGGCCTGGACCATGGACAAGTCAGAGATGGAGCGGCTGACGATCTGGCCGGTGTGCAGCTGATCCTGCCGCCTGCCGTCCAGCCGGGACAGGGCGCCGAGCATCTGGGTCCGCAGGTCGTGCTGGACATCCAGGGAGACCTGGCCGCCGCGGTAGCGGCGCAGGTAAAGGCCGCCGAAGCTGGCCAGCGCCGCGCCCAGCAAGAGGACCGCGAGAGGCCAGACCGCCGGGTGCCCGGGGCCGACCAGCTCATCCACGATCTGCCGCTGGATCAGCGGGACAACCGCCGCGATCGCGGTCACGACCAGGGTGCCGCCCAGTGCGAGCAGCACGTTGCGCGGGTAGCGCCAGCAGTACCCTGCGAGCCGCTTCAGCCAGCCCCGGCCCGTGCCGTCGTCAGTACCGGGGCGATCCCGGCCCGCTCCGCGTGCTTTACGCACCGCCTTCCCGCTGCGCCGCATGGTCGTGGTGGTCTGTCGTTCGGTGTCCGTGGGCCCGTTCCTTTCCGTCCCCGTCTGTGTTCCCGCCGTCGCGAGGGGCGAGGCCGTGCTTGGCCCGCCTCGCCTCGGTCATCGCCGAGCCGAGCACCTCGAGCGCATCCAGCACCGCTTCTGGATCGCCGGTGACGTCCAGCAGCTGGCCTAGCCAGCCCGTGTACGCGGCATCGGCCCGGTCCAGCGCCGCGCGGCCCGCGGGGGTCAGCGAGAGCCGCACGACCCTCCGGTCGCCCGGCTCGGCTGCCCGGCAGGCGTAGCCGGCGGCGACGAGGCCATCCGCGGTCGCGGTGAGGGTCGGCTTCGCGACCGCCAGCCGCTGGGCCAGCCGGGTGGAACGCTCACCGCCGGCGCCGGCCAGCTTCATGATCCGGTACTGGGAGGGGGTCAGCCCCGCGTCCACGCACTCCAGGCCGCGGAACAGCCGGAAGATGACCATGATGGCCGCGGACATGTCCGCCCCGGCCGGCCCCGTCATGTCGTGCCCCGTCATGTCGTTCACCGGCATCTCGCCCGCCAGCGCCTGACCTGCCGGGATCTCGCGCACCGGGATCCCGGCTGCTCGAATCTCATACGCTGGGCTCACAGTTAGCTAGTCTAACCACATTTCGGTTAGCCTCTCTAACCATGAGCGGGAACCGGCGATTCCCGGGGCGGGCGCTCCCGGGCGTGTGATACTCAGCGTCATCTGAGAGCTACATCCGGAACGGCACGGTCAGCCGGGGCTGCGGCGAGGCTGCGGTCGCGCGGATGGCGTCCCTGCGCCGGACCCTGGGTCAGTAGTCCGGGCGTTCCCGGAAGCCGTACCCGGCCGCGGCACCGCCCACGATCAGGACGAACAGCAGGAACGTCAGCACGTGCACGCTCGTGCACCAGAGGCAGATCGCGTCCAGCGTGAACAGCTCGGTGTAGACCAGGTACAGCACGAACCCGATGCCGACGACGACTGAGGCGATCCGGATCCAGGTCAGCGCCGGGAACTTCAGCCGCCAGGCCCACGGCGAGGTGGCGGCGGCCATGAATACGTAGAAGGCCAGCCCGAGCACGGCCACCGGGAAGACGCCGAACACGATGGACTCGGCGCTGTGCGTGACCAGCGCGCAGTTGATGGTGCCGGTGTCCGAGCAGGCCAGCGGGATCGACGAGTCGTAGTGGGTGATGGTCAGGTAGGTCGAGACGCCGAGGCCGGCGATGGACAGCGCCCACGTGACGAGCTGGAACCAGAGCGGCGCGATCTTGATGCCCGGCCCGGCCGGCGGGGCCGCAGCCGCGGCGACCTTCCGCTCGCGGGCGCGCTGCGCCTGGGTGGGCCGCTGGGCTTGCTTGGTCTGGGCCTGCCTGGCCTGCGCTTGCCTCGTCTGGGCCGGGCCGCCCGTCCGGCGACCACGGTCGGCGGGCGCCTGCGGCTCAGGCCGCCCGCCGCGGGTCCCCTTGTTCTTCTTGCCCCCCGTGCCTGCGGCCTGCCGGGGCGCGGCCATCAGATCTGACCCTCGATGGTCTTGATGGTCGGCGTGGTGCAGACGTTGGAGGGCTGGTTGTTCGTGACCTTGCAGATCGTCGCGGTGATCATGTTGGCCGCCCCGTCCGCGCCCTTCGCGATCGCGCTCGACGGGTCCTGGAGCGCGGCGGCCACCTGGGCCCAGGTCTGGCCGGACAGCACCTGGGGATCGTACTGGGCGCCGTGCACGAAGTACTTGCCGCCGAAGTCGATGAACGGGATGGCACCCTGCTCGCTGGCGGACACGTACGGCGGGCTGTCGTACTTGGTGATCAGCTTGGTCTGCGCGCTGGTCAGCTTCTCCAGCGGCTTCTCGGCCACGGTCTCCTGCTCGACCGAGGTGAACGTCAGGTACTTGCTGGCGTAACTGCTCTTGTAGAAGTTGAGCGTGGCGGTGTGCGGGTACACCTCCTGGCCGCCGGCCGAGTGGAGGCCGCTCAGGCCGTGGAAGGTGCCGAACCTGCTGAGCGCCGTGACCAGGGCCCACCGCTCGGCCGCGCAGTACGGGCAGTACTGGGCGCCGATGTAGAGCACCTCGGGCTTCCCGCCGGATGTCAGCGGTGCGGCCGAGGGCACGGTGGTCACGCTCTTCGGGTCGGCGGTGCCGGCCGCCACCGACGCGAGCGTGGCGGACGGCACGCTGGTGACGCCCTTGATCACGCTGGCCGGGAGGGCGGTACCCGTCGGCGAGGTGGAATTCGAGTTGTTGGCCGAGGCCGGGCTCTGCGTGGTCTTGATCACGATGAAGGCGACCACGATGACGATGACGCCGAGGATGCTGCCCCCAGTCCACAGCATCCGGTTGCGCACCTCGCGCTTGCGCTGAGCTGCACGCTGCGCCGCTATTCTCTCGCGGGCGTTCTCCCGCTTGACTCTGGTCGCCTTGCCCATTACCCGTCCTATGACTGATGCCAATGGTCGCCCGGCCAGGGTCCATCGTAGGCGGCATCACGGGATGAGGCTGCCCCGTTCGTGGGCCGCAGGCGGCTGGATTGACCCGTTCCCCGCAGCCCAGGCAGCAATCTGGGCCCGCGAGGTAAAGCCCAGCTTGGACAGGATATTCGCAACGTGGCGTGCCGCGGTAGCCGGACTGATAACCAGCTCCTCGGCGATGCCCTTATTGCTGTACCCGCGGGCGATGAGCGCGGTGATCTCGCGCTCGCGGGGGGTCAGCGAGGGCGGCGGGGCCACTGACGGCGCCGGGGCCAGTGACGGCGGGGCCAGCGACGATGGCCGGGTCAGCGAGGGCGGCCGGGCCAGTGAGGGCGCCGGGGCCGGCGACGATGGCCGGGTCAGCGACGGCGGCGGGGCGTTCGGGGAGGCCGCGGCGAATCCGTCGTTACTCTCGCCGCCGCTCCCGGGACTGTCCGCGGGGCTGCCCCCGGGGCCGTCCGCGGTGGCCTGCGGGCCGGAACTCAGGGCCAGGGTCACCGCGGCGTCGGGGGACAGGCCCAGGCCCTGCTCCCACAGCTCAGTCAGGGCCTCCTGGCCGAGGCCGCCGGCCGCATCCCGGTACTGCTGGGTCCGCTGGGCGGGCGCCGCGGGCAGGCCGGCCGCCTCCCGCAGGGCGGCGGCCGCCGCGGTCAGCAGGACCGGCAGCCGGGCCTGCCCCTCCCGGACGCCGGAGTCTTCCCGTACCCCCGGATCTTCCCGTACCCCCGGATCTTCCCGTACGCCCGGATCGTCCCGGAAACCCTGTCCCTCCCGGAAACCCTGTGCTTCCCGGAAACCCTGTGCTTCGCGGAAACAGAGGGCCGCGAACGCTTCCAGGCCGCGGGCCACGCCGATCCGCGCCCCGGTCAGCTGACTCAGCCGGAGGCTCTCGGCCAGGTGCGGCCGGGCCAGGGCGAGCTGGCCCTGGTCCAGGGCGACCCGGCCGATACCGGCCTGGCAGCGGGCGATGTCCGGCCGGGAGTCGATCTCGCGCAGGATCGGCAGGGCCGCCTGGTAGCAATCCATGGCGCCGGCCGGGTCGCGCCGCAGCCGGGCCAGGGCGCCCAGGCCAAGCAGGGTCCGGGCCATGCCCCAGCGCTGGTCGATGCCGCGCATCACCTCGAGCGCGGCCTCGCCGAGCTGCTGGGCTTCCCGCAGTCTTCCCTCGGCGGCGGCCAGGGTGGCCTGGGTGCCGAGCGCGTAGCCCTCGTTCCAGGCGTTGCCCGCCTCCCGGGCGGTGGCCAGGGCCTGGGCCGCCCACTGGGCGGATTCCGCCAGCTGGCCCGTCTGCAGGGCGGCCTCAGCCAGCACGTTCTGGGCCGTGGCGGTCCAGACCAGCAGGCCGGCCGCCTGGCAACGCTCCAGGCCGTCGCGGGCCCACCGGCCGGCCTGGGCCGGGTCGTTGGGCAGGACGAGCTGGGCGCGCCCGATGAGCGCCATGCCCAGCACCGCGGCGGACACTCCCTGGGGACCGAGGCCGAGGAATCGGGCGCACCAGTTCTCGCCCTCGTCGAAGGAGCCGCGGACGATCCAGAACGGCCGGACGGCGGCACAGATGCGCAGCCCGGTCTCCGCATCCCCCGCGGCCAGGCAGCTGCTGAGGACCTGGCGCAGGTTGGCGACATCCGCGTCGGACCGGCGGAACACGGCAACCACCGCGGCCCAGCCGGACGGGATGGTGGCCAGTCCCACCGCCTCGTTGCGCTCGCACACGGCCAGCGCGTGATCACGCAGCCGGGCCTGGGTGGCTGCGGCCTCGCCCGCCTCCGAGAGGCGCTGGGCGGCGTAGGCGCGGATGCTGTCCAGCATCCGGTAGCGGGCCTGGCCGAGTACCTCCGGCTCGACCACCACCAGCGACTTGTCCACCAGCCCTGCGGTCAGGCCGATCACGTCCTCGACCGGCAGCTCGCCGTCGGCGCAGACCTGCTCGGCCATCTCCAGGGACCAGCCGGAAAACACGGACAGGCGGCGCAGCAGGATCTGCTCGGGCGCGGAGAGCAGGTCATGGCTCCAGTCGATGGTGGCCCGCAGCGTCCGCTGCCGCGGCGGCGCGGTCCGGTCGCCGGAACCCAGCAGCGTGAAGCGGTCGCCCAGCCGGGCGGCGATCTGCTCGGCGGACAGCACGCTCACCCGGGCGGCGGCCAGCTCGATGGCCAGCGGCACGCCGTCCAGGGCGCGGCAGATGCCGGTCACCGCCATCGCGTTCCGCTGGGAGATCGCGAAGCCGGGCCGGGCCGCCGCCGCCCGGTCCGCGAACAGCTGGACCGCCTCGAAGCTGGCCAGTTGCACCGGGTCCCGGGAAGCGTCCAGGGGCGGCACGGCGAGCGGCGCGACCTGCCACACGGATTCCTGCGGGATCCGCAGCGGTTCCTGGCTGGTCGCCACGATGCGCAGCTCCGGGCAGCTGGCCAGCAGACCCTGGCCGAGCGCGGCGCACGCGTCGACCAGATGCTCGCAGCTGTCGAGCATGATCAGCGCCTGCCGGGTCTCCAGGGCGCCGGCCAGCGTGTCCGACAGCGGGTGACCGGCCTCGGCCTCAACGCCGATGACGGCGGCCACCCGGGAGACGATCAGATCTGGCTCCCACAGGTCGCCCAGTTCGACCGCGTAGACCCCGTCAGCGAAGTCCCCGGCCATGGTGGCCAGCAGCCGCAGCGCCAGCCGGGTCTTGCCGATCCCGCCCGCGCCGCACAGGGTCAGCGCCCGGGTGCGGTGCAGCGTGTCACGCAGGCAGACGAGCTCGCGTTCCCGCCCGATGAACCGGTTTGGCTCCTCAGGCAGGGCCGGCGCCCGTGATCCCGGTGCCTCTGATTCCATTTTCCCTTTAATCAGGATGACCCGCTCACCATCAGTGTTGCATTATTTCGCGCGGCCTGCTGCCGGTACCGGCTGGCCCGTGACTAACTGTATTTACCGCACGTCAAGCCCCTTTGACCTGAGACTTCGCACCGGCCGGCCAGGTCAGCCGGAGGCAGCTATTAGCGGTTACCCGATTCTGGTACTACTGTTGCTGCCGGGACGGATGACTTTCGTTTGCGGTACCCACATTGGCAGTTCTTTGCGAATCGGGCTAGTCCCCGAATCCGGGGTCACGCCGCGGTCCGCCGTTGCTGGAGCGCGCGTACGAACATGGATTCGCAGCCGGGCGCCGCAGGACGGGAAATGACGCCCCGCTGAAGGTGCTCTCCTCGCCTTGGCTGGCCGCTCAGCTGGCAGCCTGCCCGGCCACGACCCGGGCCGGTGCGGTGAGCACGTGGCCACGCTGTAACTTCCGGCGCCGGGTTGCTGAGGGCCCTCGGCGAGGTCCGGGAGGGCCGGGAGGGCCGCGTGAGGCCGGGGACGGCCTGCTCAGGGTGGGAGGGCCGGTTAAGGTAAGCGCGTGTACGACCACGATCTGGGTGAGCTCGAGGACCTCGGCTGGGACGAGTTCATCCGCCGCCAGTGGGACGCCGTGTACACCGCCTACCGGACCGGGCGGGGGCGGCGCACGCTCTGCCGCGGCTGGGCCGACCTGCTCGAGGCGGGCCTGGACTGTTCCCAGACCCTGGCCGACCTGCTGGTCCGGTCGGAGATCCTGGACCGGGCCGACCGTGACCTGGAGGGGACCGCGGACCCGCGGGCGTTGGTGATCGGGATGACCGAGGTGATCGCGGACGTCCGGGTCGACCTGCTCGAACTCGGCCTGGAAGAGCCACGTTCCCGGGAAATGGGCGCCGCGGCGCTGGCCGGGTTGCTGGACCGGCAGGCGGCGCTGCTGGGCTTCGTGTGTGACTATGCGGGCGTGGAAGACACGGGCGCGGAGGACGCGGGGGTCGGGAACCAGGGCGTCGAGGACACCGGCTGAGATCAGCGCCGCAGGTCAGCGCCGCCGGGCCAGCCACATCCGGGTCTGGTAGGGCACGATCATCGGGACCCCGGGGAAGTGCGTGCCCAGCAGGTCCTGGATCCGGCCCAGCAGCCGGTTCCGGACCGGCGTGGTGAGCTGTGCGATGTAGGACTTGCTGCGCTCCTCGGCCATCCAGGAGCCCACCTCCACCTGCCGGGTCCACGGCACCACGATCCGTGCGCCGGGCTCGAACAGCCCGGTGCCGGCGATGCCTTCCTCGCTCCAGTCCGGGTCGCGGTGATGCCGGCGGTAGCCCGGGCAGGCCGCCTCCATCACCTCCTGGTAGGTGTCGAACCAGCTCTGGCCGTCGGCCCACGCGTGACTCCACCAGGCCACCCACGAGCCGCCCGGGCGCAGCACCCGGGCCACCTCCCAGCTGGCCAGGTGCTGGTCGAACCAGTGCCAGGACTGGGCGAAGCAGGCGAGGTCGACGGATCCGGAGCGGATCGGCAGGGTGTTGCCGTCCGCCTCCAGGTAGGCCAGCCCCGGGCTGCGGTCCCGGGCGCGGCGGAGCATGATCTGGCCGAAGTCGATCGCGACCGTCCGCGCCCCGCGGGCGGCCAGCTGGCGGGTGGCGATGCCGGTGCCCGCGCCCACGTCCAGGACCAGCGCCCCGCGAAGCTCGCCCGCGGCCCGCTCGATCTCGCGGAACACGCCGTCGGGGTAGGACGGGCGCCCGGCGTCGTAGTCGGCCGCGACCGGGTCGAACGGGGACCGGCCCACGGACGTCATCGCCGCGGGCCGGCCCGGGTGACCGTCATCCTGTCACCCGGGCCCGTGCTGCCTTGCTTCACGGCCCGCAACGAAAACCACCCGTGGTCAGTGCCCATACACCGGGATCAGCAGCCCGCGGGCAATGGTGTGGAAGCGCAGGTTGAAGCCGGTCACCGCGGGGGAGACGTCGGAGTCGATGCCGAGCTTCTCGCTGTCGATGGCGTGCACCGCGAAGATGTAGCGGTGCGGCGGGTCGCCCTGCGGGGGCGCGGCCCCGCCGAAGTCCTTGGTGCCGTAGTCGTTGCGGACGGAGAACGCGCCCGCCGGCAGGCCGGCGCCACCCGCCGCGCCCGCCCCGGCGGGCAGTTCAGTCACCGAGGCCGGGATGTCGACCACCAGCCAGTGCCAGAATCCGGAGCCGGTGGGGGCGTCCGGGTCGTAGCAGGTGACTGCGAAGCTCCTGGTCTCCGGAGGGAATCCGGACCAGCGCAGGCTCGGCGAGATGTTTTCGCCGGACATGCCGAAGCTGTTGTAAACCTGGGCATTGCCCATCTGCTCGCCGTCGGCGACGTCGTCGCTCAGCACCGTGAAGCCGGGCACTGGCGGGAGGAAGTCGTACGGAAGCGGTGCGCGATCGGCCATGATCTCCCTACCTTCTTTTATGGACTACTGCTAAGCGGCACCCCGGGAAAACCTTACTGGCCCGATCGGAGACATTGACGTGACGCCCGGTTCGCTGTGGCCTGGTTTCCTGAGGTCTGGTTCACTGAGGCCCGGTTTGCGGAGGCCTGGTTCGCTGAAGCCGGGCTCGCTGAAGTCACTGCGGCGCGGCTCGCTCATCGCGATTCTTGTCGCGCTGGCGATCGTGCCCGGCCCGACCTCCGCGGCCCGGCCCTGCACCAACCGGGCCTGCCAGTCCGCGGGCCTGGTGCGGTGGGCCCGGCTGCTGCCCGGCGCCTGGGTGGCGCAGCCCGGGCTGGCCGGCACCACGCCGGCCCAGGGCGCCGCGTACGCGGCCATGGGCGGGCATATCGCCGTGATTGGCATCGGCACCACCGTATTCGCCTACCAGTCCCGCTCGGGCGCGCCGGCCTGGGACAGCTCCCTGGCCGGCTTCCGGGCTGGCTCAAGGATCGTGTCGGTCCGGACCTGGCCCGGCGTGATCACGGTCGGGGTCGACGTGCCGGGGCGGCGGGCCGGCAGCCTGGGCACGCGGCACGAGGTGATCCTGGACAGCGGCACCGGGCGGCTGCTCCGCTCCGTCCCGGCCGCTCCGTTCGGCGGGGCCGTCGCGGCGGGCCGCGCCCGCACGGTGATCGTCGGAAGCGCCGCGGTGACCAGCTACAGCAACCGGACCGGGGCGGTTCTGTGGAGCCATCCGACCGGGCCCGCTGCCCAGGCCTGGAAGGTCAGCGGCAACGATCTCTACCTGACGGTGTCCGCGGGTGGCTACCTCAGCAACGGCCCGGTCCGGGCGCTGCGCAAGATCTTCCTGCGGTCCGGTGTGCAGCGGCTCGTCCGCCCGCCGGGCCGATCCTTCCGCGGGGTGCTGAGCCGCGTGTTCGCGGGCGTGGCGGTGTTCACCGACGCGCGGGGCACCATCGCCTACAGCGCCACCACGGGGAGCAAGCTGTGGCGGCGGCTGGGCGCGGTGCCGGAGAACGCGGATCCCCGCGGGGGGCTGCTGTACCTGACCGATGGCAACAGCCTGGCTGGCGTGGACCCGGAGACGGGCCGGACGCAGGTCCACGTGTCCGGCGGATCGACCACCGGCACCTCCGGCTTCTATGCTGTCCGGGATGGGGTGGTGCTCGGTCTCGATCAGGGGGCCCAGGGGGACGCGTGGGGCTACGACGTGGCTGTCGGCCGGGTGCTCTGGACCAACGCCGACCTGCCGTGGCCACACTATTTCCAGGATCTGTCGGGTATCGGCGGCAGCGCCAGCCCGCAGTCGAGGGCCATCCTGCTGGCGGTCTGCGCCCAGGCCCGGGCACCCGCGGCGGGCAGCACCAGCCAGGTCTGCGATCGTCCCGAACTGGTCGCCCTGAACTGGTGAAGTACTGGAAAGGTACCGGTCTCATCCTCCGGGATGTTCCTCCGTCCGGTGGCTAAATGTGAGTAGTGTGCCATCCTGCAATAGTTAGGCAGTCTTAACGCTCGCGCGGCTCGGCCATGGCCGAGCCGCAGCCCCGCGGGCAGCAGGACATCCCGCAGCACAACGCGCAGCAGCGAGACGCGCAGCAGCAAGACAGGAGGCGGCGTGGCAACAGACGACCTGGTCCGCCGGGCCCGTGAGCTGCTCAGCATGACCGGCGGATCCGCCTCCCGGTCGCTGAACCAGCTGGTGGGACTGGTGTCGCGTCAGGTCCCGGGCTGCTCGGGGGCGACCTCCGCCGTCTGGCGCGAGGATGAGCCGGTGGTCCGGGCGGCCAGCCATCCCGACCTCGCCGAGCTGTTCGAGCTGCAGCTCGCGACCGGCTCCGCCCCGTGGCTGGACGCCCTGGCCAGCAACGTCCCGGTCAGCTGCCCGGACATCCTGGAGGAGGAACGCTGGCCCGGGTTCGCGGCCGCCGCGCTGGCCCGCGGCGTCCGGTGCTGCGTCACGCTGGCCCAGCGGTCCGGGGAGCAGGCCCTCACCCTGACCATGTTCGGCGCCCGGCCCCGGTCGCTCGATCCGGATCACCTCCCGCTCGCCGAACTGCTGGTCGCGTTCGGGGGAGCGGTCATGGGCAACGCGGATGCCTATGACGGGGTCCAGCGGACGGTGCTGCGGCTGCGCGATTCCGTCGAGTCCGGGGCGCTGCTCGATCAGGCCCGGGGGGTGCTGATGCACGCGCGCGGGTGCTCTGCGGCGGAGGCGCTGACGCAGATGGGTGCCATGGCCACCGCCCAGCACATCACGATGACCGAGGTCGCGCAGCAGGTCATCGCGTCGCAGGGGGCAGACACGCCGTAGGCCGGGGCAGGCTGAGCCTGCCCCGGCCTCGCGGTCCTGCTTCAGGCCGGGCTGGTCCGGTTCAGGCTGCGGACCGCTCGTAGATGGCCAGCGTCTCCTGGCCGATCCGGTCCCAGGAGTACCGGGCCCGGGCCCGGTCCACGGCGGCGATGCCGAACCCTTCCAGCAGCATCGGGGTGGCCAGCAGGGTCCGGATCCGCTGGGCGATCAGCCCGGGGCGGGCTGGCGGGACCAGCAAGCCGGTGGTGCCGTCGATGATGGTGTCCAGGTGACTGCCGATCGCCGAGGCCACGACCGGGGTACCGCAGGCCATGGCCTCCAGCGCGACGGTCGCGAACGGCTCGCCGGTCGGCGCGTCCAGCAGCAGGTCCGCCGAGCGCAGCAGCGCGGGCAGGTCGTCGTCGCTCACGCTGCCGTGGAAGACGACCCGGTCCCGCACCTTCAGGTCGCTGGCCAGCCGGAGCAGCGCCCGGTAGGCCTTGTCCCCGCGCAGCTTGCCGTGCTCAGGGCCGCCCGCGATGACCAGCTCGGCCTCGGGAATGTCGGCGAGTGCGCGGACCGCGACGTCCACGCCCTGATTGGGCGCGAGCGGGGCCACGCACAGCAGCCGGGGGCGGCTGCCCCGCGGGGCGACCGGGCCGTCCGGGGAGAATGTCCCGGTGTCCACGCCGCGCGGGATGAGCCGCACCGAGTCCCGCCGCACGCCCAGCCGGGCCAGCGCGGACATCTCACTGGAGGAACTGGCGAGCACCGCGCGCACGCTGCGCGCGATGACCGGCTCCAGCCGGAGCCGGGCCGCCCCCCCGCTGTTGGCGGAGCGGGCCTTCGCCCGGGCGGGCTGAATCTGGGCGGGCCGAGCCGAGGCCGGGTCTGTGGCCTGCAACGAAAGGAAGGTCTGCACGACCGGCACGCCCAGATCGCGGGCGCCCGCCAGCGCGGCGAGCCCGCTGGTCCAGAAGTACGCGTGCGCCACGTCGGGCGCGTCGTCCTGCCAGTGCCGCGCCAGGTACAGGCCGAACTCCGCGGCGTGCGGGGCCAGGTGGTCCGGGGACAGTTCCTTGGCCGGCCCGGCGCGCACGTGCTCGACGGTGACGCCGGGCGCGGGCTTCGACTTCTCCGGCTGCCCCTCCGAGTCGCGGCGGGCGTACACGGTGACGTCGTGGTCCTGTTCGGCCAGCGCCGATACCAGGGATGCCAGCCGCTGGTCCTGCCTATCGGGTCCGGCCTCCGGGGTCTGGCCGAACGGGTTCCCCTGCAGTGTGACCAGGGCAATCTTCATGGGGAGCAGCCTCCTCGATACGGGGTACGCCACGAGTCGCCGAAGAGGCAGTTAGACGGCTATCTACGAAAGTCCAGGCCAGACCAGGAAAATTCCATGGCAAGCACGCCTCTTCGACCACGCCAGACGGCGTGGGGGCGTGCCTGCGTCGTAGACACTGCAAGCAATATAACCCCCGAAACGGACCGCTGCCAACCCGCCACGCGCAAGCCGACGGCTCGCCGCCGCGGGCGGGGCCCCTCCGGCCAGCCCCGAGAGGCGCCCCCTGCGGGCAGTGCCGCTGCGGCAGCCGCGCCTCCTACTGCCCCCGGACAGGCGCAATACGGTGACAATCAGGTCGGCGGCGGAATCCGACTACCGTGATCCCGGGTTAGCTTGGATCATTAGCCGTCCGCTACCCCGGTCGTCATCACCTGACCTCCGCGACACTTTTACCATCGTCCGCTTCGTTCTCCCGCGATTGGACCCCGATGCCGCAACCCGCCGGCCCGCCCGAACTCGACCTCGAGGTGGCTGCGCTCAAGGAGCGCTCCGCCGGGCTCAGGCAGGCCGCCGCGCTGCCAGGCGCCGACGCCAGGACCGTGCTCGAGGCCGCGTTCGCGGAGCTGGACACCGCGGTGGACGTGCTCGGGGCGATGCGGGTCGGGCCCGCCCCCGGCCCGTCCCGGGCCGGCGGCCCCGGCCCGGAGGCGCTGCTCACGGAGCGGCGGCTGCTGCGCGCGGTGTTCCAGGATGCGCCGGTGCCGATGTTCCTGCTCGGCCCGGACGCCACCGTGCAGCGGGTCAACACCAGGGCCGCCGAGCTGCTCGGCTCCGGCCCCGGGTACGCGGTCGGCAAGCTTTTCACCGCGTTCGTGGACATGCCCGCCCGGGCCGCGGTGCACAGCCAGCTCGCCGCCGTCGCGCGGACCGGCAAGACCCGGCGGATCCAGTGCCGCCTGCTGCACCCGGACGGACCAGCGGGCACCGAGCTGACCGTCGGACTAGCCCAGGTACGGGGAGACGGCGACCAGCTCGTCGTGGTGGCCAGCGCGCCCGGAATGGGCGCGGACACCGGGGCCGATGCAGATCAGGCGGCTACCGCGAAGTCGCCGGGCGCTCCGGGCCCGGGTGCAGGTCCGGACAGCCCGGCCCGCCTCATGGAGGCGATGATCCACCGCTACGACCTGGTCACGTCCGCGACCAGGCTGTTCCTGGAAAACGCGACCTACAGCGAATCGGTGACTCTGCAGCGCTGCGCCCGGCTGCTGGCCAGTGAGCTGGCCGCCTGGGTCATCGTGGACGTGGAACGGCGGCAGCGGCTGCGGCGGCAGTTCGTCATGGGTCCGGAGGACCAGCCTTCTGACCTGGCCAACGCGGTGGGGCAGGTGGATCCGGGCGCAGGCACCACGCCCCGCCAGGTCCACGAGTCGGGCAGTTCCGTGCTGGTCGCGCACGCCGAGGACGCCGGGATCCTGGGTGCCGGGCCGCAGGGCGTGCCGGTCATGATGATGCTGGACGCCACCTCGGTACTCTGCGTGCCGCTGTCGGACGGGGAGCACACCTACGGCACCCTGACCCTGGCCCGCAACGCCAGCGAGGGCCACTTCGAGATGGCCGACCTCGGCGTGGTGGAGGAACTCGGCGAGCAGCTGGCCCTGGCCATCAGGGTGGACCGCATGTTCCGGCGGCACACCGAGATCGCGGACGCGCTTCAGTCGAGCCTGCTGCCGCGCGATATGCCGCAGATCCCCGGGGTGGAGATCGCGGCGGCCTACGTCGCGGCCACCGAGGGCCTGGAGGTCGGCGGCGACTTCTACGACGTCTACCGGACTCCCGGGGGATGGGGGGTGGCGATCGGGGATGTGTGCGGTAAGGGCGAGGAGGCCGCCGCGGTCACCGCGGCCGCGCGGCACGCCATCCGGGTCCTCGCGCACTGGACCGGCGACCCGGCCGAGGTCCTGGCCAAGGCCAACGAGGTGATGCTGGCCGAGGAGTTCGGCGACCGCTTCGTGACCGCGAAGAACGCCCACCTGCGCTGGCAGGACGGGCGGCTGCACGTGGTGCTGGGCAGCGCGGGGCATCCGGGCCCAGTACTGGTCCGCCCCGACGGCCGGACCACGATCATGAGCCCGGGCGGGCTGCCCCTCGGCCTGTTCCCCACGGCGCAGCCCGGACGGGAAGAGGTCGACCTCGAGCCCGGGGATGTGCTGTTCTTCTTCACTGACGGGGTGACCGAGGCACGCAGCCCGGAACTGACCTATTTCGAGGACCGCCTCACCGATGAGCTGGCCGGCCTGGCCGGGCAGCCGCCCCGGGACATCGTGGCCGGGCTGCAGACGCTGGTGGTGGAGTTCTGCCGCAACGAACTGCGGGATGACATGACCATGCTGGTGCTGCGCGTGGCCGAGCCGCCGGACCAGTGAAGCCACGCACTGGCCCGGCGGCCCGGTTACCGGCGAGAGCGGCCAGGAGGGATCCGGCGCCCGCCGTCGGCCCGGTGCCATGCCCAGGCCAGCAGGACGCCGGCCCGGCCGCTACTCCTCCAGGTATTCCTCGATCGTCTCTGAGGTGGAGCTCAGCGGGTTGCTCGCAGCGACCTGTTCCTCTGTCTCGGCCTTGCTCAGCTGCCGGCCCGGGAAAACCTCAGGGTCGTCCACCAGCGCGCCGGCCTCCACCGCCTGGGCCTGCTCGGGCGTGAGCACGACCGTGCCGGCCGGCAGGGCGGTGCCGCTGGGCATCTCCACGGCGCCTCCCGGGACCGCGGTGCGGCTCGTCACGGGCCTGCGCACCACCCGCCGCCGCAGCCAGCCGTAGCCGCGCCGCGGGACGAACATCCCGGCCAGCCCGACCACTATCAGCACCCACCCGGCCGCCTGCACGTTCAGCCAGCCTGGATGGCCGGTGACGGCGAACGCGAGAATGGCGCCAACGGCGACGATGGCCAGACCCGTGGCGGTCTTCATGCCTGTCTCCTTAGCTTTTTTTCTATTAAGGATGCGCCGCTGAGCGCGCAGGCGCCATCTCATCATCGGGGTCTTGGCCGAGCAGGCATTCCCGCAGGTAGCGGAGCGCCGTCGCCTGAAGCCGCGACACGTGCATCTGGGAGATGCCGAGCCGCTCGCCGATCTCGGCCTGGGTCAGGTTCCCGTAGAACCGCATCAGCAAGATACGCCGCTCGCGCGACGGCAGCTCATTCCAGTGCGCGCCGACCGCGTCCATGTCCACAGCCCGCTCCAGCTCGGGGTCATCCGCCCCGAGCAGGTCCGCAAGCTTGGCCAGGCCGTCCGCCTGGGTGAGCGGGGCGTCCAGTGAGGACGTGTGGAAGAACATGTCGGCCTGGCGGGCCTCATGCAGTTCCTCATCGGTGACGCCCAGGTGCCGGGCCAGTTCCGCGTCGGCAGGGGCGTGCCCCAGCTCCTGGGCGAGGTCACTGGTGGCCTTCCTGATCTCGAGCAGCAGTTCCTGGGCCGAGCGCTTGACCCGGACCTGCCACCTCTTGTCGCGGAAATGCCTCTTGATCTCCCCGCTGATGCACGGCTGGGCGTAGGCGGCGAGAGCGCCGCCGAACGAGGGGTCGAAGTTGTTGATCGCCTTGAGCAGGCCGACGTACCCGACCTGCATCAGTTCCTCGACTGATTCGGGGCTGTCCCGGTAGCGCAGCACGCACGACCGGACCAGGG
Organism: Streptosporangiaceae bacterium; assembly: GCA_035642895.1. Lineage (GTDB taxonomy): Bacteria > Actinomycetota > Actinomycetes > Streptosporangiales > Streptosporangiaceae > RYN-230. The sequence continues at coordinate 16,954 of DASQRM010000056.1, forward strand.
CCTCGTAGCGGGTCACCAGGACCTCGCACGCCGCGCTGCGCACGGCACTTCCAATGGGTTCGGATTTCACGAGCTCGAGGAGCTCACTGTCGTCGCGGCTGAGCAGGTTCGCACGCGACCACGGCGGCGGCAGGGCCAGATCTGTGCCTTCCCCGGACGGGCCAGGGAAGGGCTGAGCATCCACGCCAGCCGGGCGACGGCGAAGGGCCGTCTTCGTCATGATCACCTCCGCGCCTGAACTTCGGGGGGAAGCCCAGGCGACCCATTCGTGCCCGCTGAGCAGAAGATAAACATGCTGCCGGCCATTGTTTCGAATCCGTGATCCATTTCCACCATCGTGCCGGACTCATCCCCAGTTCAGCGCGGGTTTGGGGCGATGCGAGGCGGTACCGCCGCGACGGCATGTTCCGGGTGGCGGCGCTGTTGTACGGAGCATGGAGTACCGAGCAACGGAGCATGGAGTACCGAGCAGGGGTACCCAGCACGAAGTGAGGGATCGGGGATCGAGGTGGCAGGAATGTGGCGCACCCACCGGCAGCCAGCCGGCGACGCTCCGCGGGTGATCGTGGTCGGCGCCGGGTTTGCCGGGATGGCCGCGGTGCAGGAACTGGACCGGGCCGGAGCTCAGGTGCTGCTGATCGACCGCAACGTCTACAGCACCTTCCAGCCGCTGCTCTACCAGGTGGCCACGGGCGGGCTGGACCCCGGCGATGTGTCCTACCCGGCCCGGGCCTTCACCCGCCGCCATGGTGCCCGGTTCCGGCTGGGCGAGGTCACCGGCGTGGACCCGGACCGCCGCCGGGTCACCCTGGCTGACGGCGGCTCGTTCGGCTACGACTACCTGGTCCTCGCCACGGGGGTGTCCGCGGCCTACTACGGGGTGACCGGGGCCGCCGAGCACAGCCTGGGCCTGTATACCCGCCGCGACGCGGTGGAGCTGCGCAACCACATCATGGCCCGGCTGGAGCGGCTGGACATCGCCGGTCCGGGCAAGAGCGTGAACTTCACCGTGGTGGGCGGCGGCGCGACCGGGGTCGAGCTGGCCGGTGCGCTGGCCGAACTGCGCAGCACCGCGCTGGACGCCGCCTTTCCCGAGGTGAACCTGGCGTCGGTGCACATCCGCCTGGTCGAGCAGGCGGGTGCCCTGCTGCTGCCCTTCGACCCGGCGCTGCGCGAGTACGCGCGCCGTCAGCTGGAGCAGCGGGGCGTGGAGGTCCGGCTGAACACCGCCATCCGGGAAGTGCACAGCGACCGGGTCATCCTGTCCGACGGAGAGGACCTGCCCAGCGACGTCACCGTGTGGGCCGCCGGGGTGACCGCGCCCGCCGAGGTGGCCGGATGGCAGCTGCCGCAGGGTCCCGGCCGGCGCATCCTCAGCGGGCCCGATCTGCGGGTACTCGGCCAGGAACGCATCTTCGCCCTGGGTGACGTCGCGCTGATCGAGGACCAGCCACTGCCGCAGCTGGCGCAGCCCGCGCTGCAGACCGGACGGCATGCGGCCCGGCAGATCCAGCGGCTCGCCGCAGGTCAGCCGACCGCCGCGTTCGAGTATCACGACAAGGGCATCATGGCCACGATCGGGCGCCGCTCCGCGGTGGTGCAGCTTCCGCAGCGGCTCAGGATCCGGGGGACGCTCGCCTGGCTCGCGTGGCTGGCCCTGCACCTGGTCACGCTGCTCGGCCACCGCAACCGCATGTCCGCCATGCTCAACCTGTCCTGGCGGTACCTGACCTGGGGCCACGGCGGCGGCGTCATCGTCGGCGACGATCCGCCCCCGTTCCTGGTGGACGGGCCGCTTCCGGTGGGCAGTGATCGTGGTCACGGGACTGTCCCTTCCCGGGCCTAGCCATCCGGCGGTTGCTTACTATGAACCATGTCCCCAGCGACTGAGCGATCTGCAGCTGGACACGGCGGCGGCACAGCAGGCCAAGACCAAGGCCCAGACCGAGCGGTTCAGATCACCCCGGCGGAAGAGGTGCGGTCGCAGCGGCTGGTACTGCGCCGGGTGCACCTGGATCAGGCAGATGGCATCGCGCTGGCCGTCGGCGCCAGCCTGGACTACCTGAAGCCGTGGATGGCCTGGGCCACCCGGGACGCGGCGGAGCCGAGGATCCAGCGCATCCGGGTGGCCGAGGCGGATGAGCTGTGGGAGAGCGGCAGCGACTTCATCTACTCTGTCCTGCTGCGCCCCAACCGGACCGTCGTCGGGGAGATCGGGCTGCACCGTCGGGTGGCGGAGGGCGGCATCGAGATCGGGTACTGGATCGACGTCCGGTACGCGGGCCGAGGCCTGGGCACGGAAGCGGCCCGGACGCTGACCGGCGTCGCCCTGGCGCTGCCCGGCGTGACCCGGGCCGAGATCCATTGTGACGAGGCGAACCAGGCGAGTGCGGCCATCCCGCGCAAGCTCGGTTATCGGCTGGACCGGATCGACCCGCACGAGCCGGAGGCGCCGGGGGAACAGGGCCGCCGGATGGTGTGGGTCACGGAGGCCCTGGTGAGCCCGGGACGGGATGGGGTCACGGAGGCCCCGGTGAGCCCGGGAAGGGACCGGGTCAGTGGGGCCCGGTAAACCCGGGACGAGACTGGGTCACGGAGGCCCGATGAGCACGGGGCGGGACTGGGCCGTGTGGCACGAGGCCTACGACAACCCGGATACGCCGCTCGCGCAGCGGCTGCTCGCGGTGCAGACCCGGATCGCTGAGGCGCTCGACCGGGCCGCGCCGGGACCGTTGCGCGCGATCAGCATCTGCGCGGGCCAGGGCCGCGATCTTATTGGCGTGCTCCGCGAGCATCCGCGCCGCCGCGACGTCACCGCACGCCTGGTGGAACTGGACCCGCGCAACGCGGCGGCCGCCCGCCAGCGCGCCGCGGACGCCGGGCTGACTCAGGTGGAGGTAGTCACCGGGGACGCCGCGCAGACCGGCGTGTACGCCGGGCTGATCCCGGCCAGCCTCGTGCTGGCCTGCGGCGTGTTCGGCAACATCACCGACGAGGACGTGGCCCGGACCATCCGCTGCTGCACTGGGCTGTGCGCCCCCGGAGGCACGGTGGTGTGGACCCGCGGGCGCCGTGAGCCCGACCTCATCCCGCAGATCTGCGACTGGTTCGCCGCGGCAGGCTTTGCCCTGGTGGGCATCTCGGAGCCGGCGGGCTCCTCGGAGCCGGCGGGCATCTCGGAGCCGGTGACCCACTGGGCCGTCGGCGCGCACCAGTTCGAGGGAGAGCCCAGGCCGCTGCCTGATCAGAAGATGTTCAGCTTCACCCGCTAAGACGTGCTGAGAAGAACCACGGCCGCGCTCAGGACGTGCCGGGACAGGGACGTGGCCATGGTCACGTACTGAGTCGGCCGCGGCCGACTCAGTGCGCGAAGAACGGGACCGGCGTCCGCGGCAGTGTGAGCCGGCACTGCCGGGCCTTGACGATGAGCTCGGTGGCCGGAGCCCGGACCGTGGCCGCGCAGCGATGCGCGGCCGGGCCGCTGCTCCCGATGAGCAGGGCGGCGGCCACCGCAGCGAGCGCCGCAGGGAAGAACAAGATCGCCTTCAGCCGGCGGGGTACCCGGGGGGTGCGGCGCCGCACCGGCTCCGTACGCCGGGCGAACCAGCCGCCGATCCGGGTCAGCCGGGCCCGGATCTGCTCGATTCGGGGTATCTCCTCGTCCCAGGTGAGCCGGGTAAAGATGGCGAACAGTGCGGCCAGACGGGGATCTGAGTCCCGCAGCATCCGCTCGATCCGGTTTAGCGTCCGCTGCTGGCTCGCCGGCAGGCTCACGGCAGATCTCCCATCGTCCTTCCCCCGGGTCCGCTTCCCGCCAGGCCTTCCGGGCCGACCCGAAGGGCGCGGCACCGGCTGGGGGTTCCTGGCTTGAGGCCAGGTTACCGGCCGCTGTCGGCCGTCCGCCGGGCACCCGCCTGGTCCGTAATCACAGCGTCAGATAATGGCTGCGCAGTGTGGCCGGTGAGGCACGAGTTGACGGGGTGGTGGTCATGCCTCCGCTGGTCCCACTTCCTCGACCATCGGGTATGACCGCAGTGCAACGATGGAGCTGCCCGTGACCTCATGGAACCGCCGACCGGGGGTCGGCCTGGACTCCGCGTACGGTGGAACCACGTGTGACCAGATGGTCTCGGGCGACCCGCTGCCACGATGTGTTTCGTGAGCGAAGCGTCGTGCTGGCAAGTTCTTGGCCGACGGCACGTGAAACTGACTCCTGGGGGGCGGTGGCATGGCGAGCCCACTGCTTGCGACCAAGCTCCACGTGCCCAGGGGGCAGCGGGATCTTGTCGCGCGTCCGAGACTGAGCGAGCGCCTGAGCCGGGGGGCGGAGTCGGCGCTGACGCTGGTGTCAGCGCCGGCCGGGTTCGGTAAGACGACGCTGCTGACCCAGTGGCTGGCGGCCGCCCCGGCCCATGGGCGGTCCGTGGCGTGGCTCTCGCTCGATCAGCGCGATAACGATCCCACGTTGTTCTGGGCCTACTTTGTCGGCGCGCTGAACACGGCGGTCCAGGAGTTTGGTGCGAGCGCGCTCCCGCTCTTGCAGCCGCCTCAGCCGCCGGCCGAGGCGGGACTTGCCACTCTGCTTAACGACCTGGACGCCATCTCGGGCGATGTCGTGCTGGTGCTCGACGACTACCACGTCATCGAGGCGCGCGGCGTGCAGGACGGGATGGCTTTCCTGCTGGAGCACCTGCCCCCGCAGATGCATCTGGTGATCGCCAGCCGCGCCGACCCGGCGTTGCCGCTGGCGCGGTTGCGGGGGCGCGGTGAGCTCGTCGAGATCCGCGCCGCCGATCTGCGCTTCACACCCGTCGAGGCCGCGGCGTACCTCAACGAAGTGATGGGATTGGTGCTGTCGGCACCGGATGTTGCCGCGCTGGAGGGGCGCACCGAAGGGTGGATCGCCGCGCTCCAGTTGGCGGCGCTCTCGATGCAGGGCCGAGAGGACCTCACCGCGTTCATCGCCGGCTTCGCCGGGGATGACCGGTACATCGTCGACTTCCTGGCCGAGGAGGTCTTGCAGCGGCAGCCCGGGCATGTCCAGCAGTTCTTGCTGCAGACCTCCATCCTGGACCGGCTGAGCGGCCGGCTGTGCGATGCCGTCACCGGCCAGGATGGCGGCCAGGCCAAGCTGGCGGCGCTGGAGCGGGGAAACCTGTTCCTGGTCCCGCTTGATGACCGCCGCCGGTGGTACCGCTATCACCAGCTCTTCGCGGACGTCCTGCAGGCGCGGCTGCTGGACGAGCAGCCTGGCGAGCTTCCCGGCCTGCACCGGCGGGCGAGCACCTGGTATGAGCAGAACGGTGAGCCGTCCGAGGCCATCCGCCACGCACTGGCCGCCGGGGATTTCGAGCGGATGGCGGACCTGGTCGAGCTGGCGATTCCGGACATGCGCAGGACCAGACAAGAGGCCGCGGTTCACGGCTGGCTCAAGGCGCTTCCCGAGGAGCTAGTCCGGGTCAGGCCCGTACTCAGCGTTGGGTTGGCCGGGGCAATGCTGGCTGAAGGCGAGCTTGAGGGCGTTGAGGCCCGACTGCGGGATGCCGAGCGGTGGCTGGACACAACGACCGGTAACCGTCCCGGATTGCCAGCCTCATCGGCGGAAATGGTCGTGGTCGACGACGAGGAATTTCGCCGTCTTCCGGCGATCATCGAGCTGTACCGTGCGGCCCGGGCCCTGGCCCGGGGCGACGCGCCCGGCAGCGTGACGCACGCCCGGCGGGCGCTCGAACTGTCGCCTGAGGAGGAACACCTCGGCCGTGCTGCGGCAGCGGGCTTGCTGGGGCTCGCATTCTGGGCGAGCGGGGACCTCGAGGCCGGGCACTCGGCGTACGCCGAATGCATGGCGGGACTACGGCGGGCCGGGCACATCGCCGATACCTTCGGGTGCGCGATCGCACTGGCCGACATCCGGCTTGCGCAAGGCCGTCTCGGCGGGGCCTTGCGCACCTACGAGCAGGCATTGCAGCGTGGGCATGAGCCGGGCGGCCCAGTTCTGCGCGGAACCGCCGACATGTACGTAGGCCTGAGCGAGCTGCACCGCGAGCGCAACGACTTGCCTGCCGCCACGCAGAATCTGCTGCGCAGCCAGGAACTGGGCGAGCACCTCGGGTTGCCGCAGAACCGCTATCGCTGGCGGGTCGCGATGGCTCGCATACGCCAGGCCGAAGGAGATCCGGGCGGCGCACTCGACCTGCTCAACCAGGCGGAGCGCCTGTATGTGAGTGACTACTTCCCCAACGTGCGGCCGGTCCCGGCCTTGAGAGCACGGGTGCTGGTCGCGCTGGGGGAGTTGAGTGAAGCGCTCGGCTGGGCGCATGAGCACGGTCTGTCCGTGGAGGATGACCTCAGCTACCTGCACGAGTTCGAGCACATCACCCTGGCCCGAGTGCTCCTGGCCCGCTACGCGGCCGAGCCTGCAGAGAACTCCATCCAGGAGGTGACCCGGCTCCTGGAGCGCCTCCTGCGAGCAGCCGAGGAGGGGCAGAGGACAGGAAGCGTCATCGAAATCCTGGTCGTGCGGGCGCTTGCCCACCAGGCGCGAGACGACATCCCCGCGGCTCTTGCCTCACTGCAGCGTGCGGTGATGCTGGCTGAGCCGGAAGGCTACGTCCGGATCTTCGCGGATGAGGGCCTGCCGCTGGTCTCCCTGCTCAGACTGGCCGCGAAACAGGGGGCCGCCCCGGGCTATGTCCGTCGGCTCCTGGCCGCCGTGACCAAGACCGGGGACAGCACGCCCGCCGCTCAGGGGTTGATCGAGCCGCTGAGCGCCCGCGAGCTGGACGTGCTTCGGCTGCTCGGAACCGACCTGGACGGCCCGGAGATCGCCCGCGAGCTCATCGTGTCGCTGAACACCGTGCGGACGCACACCAGAAACATCTACGCCAAGCTCGGCGTGAACAACCGCCGGGCCGCGGTCCGCCGGGCCAGGGAACTCGGCCTGCCGCACACCGGCGACCACCCATCCCGGCGTGTCGTCGTTCGCGACCCGTAGGAACCGGCCACGGCCGGTCCGGCGCAGCGGTCCTGGCGAGTTTCGCCTCGTCGATGTGGGCCTTCATCGGACCCGCTTCACGGGCAGGATGGCGACGGCTCCGATGATCGCGCTGGCCCCGGCCACCCCGTACAGCACGCCGTAGCTGCCGTTGCCGATCGCGAGGATGGCCGGCGCGATCGCGGGCGCGATGGAAAACGGAAGAGCGCCGGCCATGTTGAACACACCGAGATCCTTCGCGGCGTTGTCCTTGTCCGGCAGCACGTCGACAACGAGCGCGAGGTCGACGGCCACGTACACACCGAAGCCGAGTCCGCTGATGGCCATGCCGACGAGAAAACCGTTGAAGTTGCTGGCGATGGCGATCACGAACATCGCCACGCCGTACACGATCGACGCGGTGATCACGAAGATCTTCCGCCGGCCTGACCGGTCAGAAAGCTTGCCGCCGAGGAGGGAAGCGGCGACGACGACGACGGACTGGGCGAGGGTGCCGAGGAATATCTGCTGCGGTACGTCGGCCTTGGCGGTGCCGATCTTGGCCAGCAGGTAGTAGGCCTGGTAGGTAGCCAGGAAGGCGTAGGCCAGAACGAACATAAAACGGCTGGCAAAAGCCCAGGCAAAGTCGGGGTTTCTCCTCGGATTAACGTAGAACGTGCTGGCAAATTCTCGCAGCGACCAGACCGGCTTATCTTCCTTGGCCAGCCGGCGATCTTTGAGCGTGACCGCGAAGAGCAGGACGAAAATCCCGCCGATCGCGCATGGGGCCAGGAACATGGCGAGCTGGCTGCCAGCGAACAGTTTGACGAGAAAGGTGCCGCTCACCGACGCGATCGGCACGCAGACACCCAGGACACCGGCGACCAGACCGCGCTGAGCGGCCGGGACCTGGTCTGGCAGCACCGCCACCTCGGCGGCCAGCAGTGCGTTGAACAACAGCTGGGCGATGCACCATCCGATAAGGACCACCGCGATGTTGGGTGCCAGCGCGACAACGAGGATGCCGAGGGAACCGCCCACCAGGCCGATGACCATCCAGGGCCGCCGCATGCCCAGCTGCGATGAGGTGCGGTCGCTCATCTTGCCGAAGAACGGATTACCGAACATGGCCAGCAGGGCGCCGATCCCGGCGACAAGCGCCAAGCTTTTCGGTGCCTGTTCGATCCCCACGAGTGAGTTGACCTTCAATGCCAGGGTGACCAGCAAGGGCGCGAGGAACAGCAGGGAGGTGCTGATGTAGGCCAGCGTGTACAGCGCGATGAAACGCCATCCGACCCGGCGTGCCGTGGGCGGCTCAGGCTCCAGCGCGGCCTCGGCTGCGGTCCGGTACTTCAACCCGTCCAGCCCGGCGGTCGGAGGCAGACGCGGGCGGGCGGGGATGCCATCCCCGGGACCGGGCACCTCGGGCACTGCGCCCCCAGATCATCACATCAATCACCACACGTGGTGATGCGTCCTCATCACATTCTCTTCTACTTTTCAATCAACAGCGAACGCCCGGAACGCCGGCTGGATCCACCCAGTCAGGCAAACTGAAGGGAGGGCGATGAGCGAAATATCGACCGGCCCTCAGCACAATCCGGGACGGTACGAAATCCGCCTCAAGGGGCATCTCGATTCCCGATGGGCCGCCTGGTTTGACGGACTGAGTCTCACCAACGAGAGCGACGGCACCACCATCATCCATGGCCCGGTAGCCGACCAGGCCGCACTGCATGGCTTGCTCCAGAAAGTGCGGGACATAGGCCTGCCACTGGTCTCGGTCACTCAAATCCAATCCGACTAGCCCGAGTGCCTGCCATCGAGTCCCGATAACTCATTAATCCAGCCAAGGAGACCAGCATGACGACCACCATGCGAATCGCAGCCCCGAAAAGAGTCCCGATGGACTCCATGAGGAAGACCGCGCTCGTCGCGGGCATCTTCTACCTGATCACCTTCATCTCGATCCCTACCCTTGCCCTCTACAGCCAGGTGAAGAACCATGCGGACTGGATCCTCAGCTCCGGCGGCCATACCGGCGTGCTCGCAGGCGGCTTCCTCGAGCTGATCGTCGCCCTCGCCGGCATCGGCACCGCCGTCACCCTGTACCCGGTCGTCAAGCGGCAAAACGAGGGCGTCGCGCTGGGGTTTGTCACCGCCCGTGTCCTTGAAGCCTGCATGATTTTCGCCGGCGTCGTCAGCCTGCTGTCGCTGCTGACCCTGCGGCAGGACCTGGGCGGGGCGGCCGGGGCGAACAGCGCCGCGCTGGTCACCACCGCCGCGTCGCACGTCGCGGTCTACAACTGGACGTTCCTGCTCGGGCAGAGCCTCATGCCCGCCATCAACGCCCTGCTGCTGGGCTCCTTGATGTACCGCTCCCGGCTCGTGCCCCGCATCATTCCCGTGCTAGGACTCATCGGAGCCCCCCTGCTCATCGCCTCTGTCATCAGCACCCTGTTCCGCACCGACCACCAGATCACCGTGCTCGCGCTGGGCTTCCTCCCGGTGGCGGCCTGGGAGTTCTCGCTGGGCGTCTGGCTGGTCGTCAAGGGATTCAAGCCCTCCCCCATCACCACCGGGATGCCCGCAGCCGGCACCGACACCACACCCGCCCTCCACGACGTCACCGTCTAACCCCCGAACACACCCGAGCACGGCCGGGCCCGCTAAGGGCCCGGCCGTTGCCGCTCCCGGACCGCTACCGCCGTAGGCGAGCCAGTTATAGGCAGGGGGCCCTCGAAACGTTTGGGGCGCTGGTGCTTAGGTAGTAACAGCCAAACTGAGCTTCCGCGGGAGAGGATGTGATCGTGGGCCCGCGCACCTGGATCGAATCCTGGCCCGTCTACCGGCAGCTGACCGGGACGGACCGGCTCGGCCTTGGCTCGGCCACCAAGACCGCCCGCAGCGCGTCCCTCAAGCCCCGCACCGCCACCGCCGACAAGGTCGCGAAGTCGGTGTGCCCGTACTGCGCGGTGGGCTGCGGCCAGAACGTGTACGTCAAGGACGAGAAGGTCGTCCAGATCGAAGGGGACCCCGACTCGCCGGTGAGCCGCGGCCGCCTGTGCCCCAAGGGGTCAGCCAGCCTGCAGCTCACCACCGGCGACGCCCGCCAGTACCAGGTGCTGTACCGCCGCCCGGGCGGCACCGGGTGGGAGTCGCTGGACCTGGACACGGCGATGGACATGATCGCCGACCGGGTCATCGACGCCCGCCGCCAGGGCTGGCAGTGGGAGCACGAGGGCCGGCGCACCCGCCGCACCATGGGTTTCGCCAGCCTCGGCGGTGCGACCCTGGACAACGAAGAGAACTACCTGATCAAGAAGCTGTTCACCGCGCTGGGCGCGATCCAGATCGAGAACCAGGCGCGCATATGACACTCCTCCACAGTTCCCGGTCTGGGAACTAGCTTTGGCCGCGGCGGCGCGACCACCTTCCAGCAGGATCTGGCCAATGCGGACTGCATCCTGATCGAGGGCTCGAACATGGCCGAGGCCCATCCGGTCGGGTTCCAGTGGGTCATGGAGGCGAAGAGGCGCGGTGCGAAGATCATTCACGTCGATCCGCGGTTCAGCCGGACCAGCGCGGTGGCCCACCTGCACGTGCCGATCCGGGCCGGGGCGGACATCGCGTTCGTCGGCGGCCTGATCAACTACGTGCTGCAGAACGAGAAGTACTTCGAGGAGTACGTGCGGGCGTACACGAACGCCTCGACGATCATCACGGAGGACTTCCGGGACACGGAGGATCTCGACGGCCTGTTCTCGGGCTTCAACCCCGAGCACCGGACCTACGACGCGATGACGTGGCGGTACCAGAGCGGCAACGTGGCTCCCGCCAGTGGCGCCCGGGGCCTGGACGCCGCCCGGATGCGGGACGTCAAGGAGGCGTCGCGCGGCGAGGCGCATGGATCGGGCGGGGCGGCCGCGGAGATCGCGCCGGACCTCGACGAGACGCTGCAGGACCCGCGCTGCGTGTTCCAGATCCTCAAACGCCACTTCGCCCGGTACACCCCGGAGATGGTGGCCGAGGTAGCGGGGGTGCCGAGGGAGCAGTTCCTCGAGGTAGCCCGCCTGATCACGGAGAACTCCGGCCGGGACCGGACCACGGCGTTCGTGTACAGCCTGGGCTGGACCCAGCACACCGTGGGCGTGCAGTACATCCGGACCGCGGCCATCCTCCAGGCCCTGCTGGGCAACATCGGCCGTCCCGGCGGCGGCATCATGGCCCTGCGCGGGCACGCGTCGATCCAGGGCTCGACCGACATCCCGACCTTGTTCGACCTGCTGCCCGGGTACCTGCCGATGCCGTTCGCCAACGGCAACGATAACCTGGAGGGCTACGTCGACGCCGAGAGCGTGGACAAGGGCTTCTGGGCGAACACCCGCGACTACATGGTCAGCCTGCTCAAGGCCTGGTGGGGGGACGCGGCCACGGCCGAGAACGACTTCTGCTACGACTACCTGCCCCGGCTGACCGGCAGCCACAGCACCTACGAGACCGTGCTGCAGCAGATCGATGGCAAGTGCAAGGGGTACTTCCTGTACGGGCAGAACCCGGGGGTCGGCTCGGCCAACGGGCGGATGCAGCGGCTCGGCCTGGCCAACCTGGACTGGCTCGTCGTCCGGGACCTGGTGATGATCGAGAGCGCCACGTTCTGGAAGAACGGCCCGGAAATCGACACGGGGGAGATGCGCACCGAGGACATCGCGACCGAGGTGTTCTTCATGCCCGCCGCCGCGCACACCGAGAAGGACGGCAGCTTCACCAACACCCAGCGGATGCTGCAGTGGCATCACACCGCGGTCGAGCCCGCCGGTGACGCCCGGAGTGACCTTTGGTTCACCTACCACCTGGGCCGGCGGATCCGGGAGAAGCTGGCCGCGGCGGCCGCGGAGCGGGCCGCCAGCGCCGAGACCGTCATCGGCGAGGCTGAGGCCGTGGACATGGACCGGCCGATCCTGGATCTGACCTGGGACTACCCCACCTGGGGCCCGCAGGACGAGCCGGACGCCGACGCGATCCTGGCCGAGATCAACGGGTCGGACGCCGACGGGAAGCCGCTCTCCTCCTACACCCAGCTCAAATCGGACGGCTCCACGTCCTGCGGCTGCTGGATCTACTGCGGGGTCCGGGCCGACGGGGTGAACCAGGCGGCCCGCCGCAAGCCGGGCCAGGAGCAGAACTGGGTCGCCCCGGAGTGGGGCTGGGCCTGGCCGGCCAACCGGCGGATCATCTACAACCGGGCGTCCGCCGACCTGGACGGCAAGCCGTGGAGCGAGCGCAAGGCCCTGGTCTGGTGGGACGAGGAGAAGGGCAAGTGGACCGGCCACGACGTCCCGGACTTCATCGCCGACCGGGCGCCGTCGTACCGGCCGCCGCAGGGTGCCGTGGGGGTGGAGGCGATCTCCGGGATCGACCCGTTCATCATGCAGGCGGACGGAAAGGCGTGGCTGTTCACTCCGGCCGGCCTGGTCGACGGCCCGATGCCCGCGCATTATGAGCCGCAGGAATCGCCGCTGGCCAACCCGTTCTACCGGCAGCAGCACAACCCGGTCCGGCAGATCATCAGCCATCCCGACAACGAGTACCAGCCCAGCGGCAACGAGCCCGGGTCAGACGTGTTCCCGTACGTGGCCACCACCTACCGGCTGACCGAGCACCACACGGCCGGCGGGATGTCCCGCTTCCTGCCCTACCTGTCCGAGCTGCAGCCCGCGTTCTTCTGCGAGGTGTCGCCCGAACTGGCCGCGGAGCGGGGCCTGGAGCACATGGGCTGGGCCACGATCATCAGCGCCCGCAGCGTGATCGAGGCCCGGGTCATGGTCACCCGCCGGATGAAGCCGCTGCGGGCGGGCGGCCGGGTACTGCAGCAGGTCGGGCTGCCCTGGCACTGGGGGCCGAACGGCCTGACCACCGGGGACTCCGCCAACGAGCTGTCCCATCTGTCGCTGGACCCGAACGTGCACATCCAGGAGGTCAAGGCCCTGGCCGTGGACATCCAGCCGGGTCGCCGGCCGCGCGGGCCTGCCCAGCGCGACCTGGTCCGCGAGTACCAGCGGCGGGCCGGGATCACCGAGGAGACGGGGACTGAGGTGTGACTGACGTGACAACCCCATCAACGTCAAATTCTCCGCAACGAAAACCGTCCGGGGCCACTCACTTCGCCCCGGCCGCCGATCCGGCGGCGCACGCAGGGTACGCGGAGCATCCGCCCCGGATGGGGTTCTTCACTGACACCTCGGTGTGCATCGGCTGCAAGGCCTGTGAGGTGGCGTGCAAGGAGTGGAATCACGTCCCGGAGGACGGGCTGAACCTGCTCGGGATGTCCTACGACAACACCGGCGGGCTGGGCGCCTCGACCTGGCGGCACGTCGCGTTCATCGAGCAGATCAAGCGGCCGGGCGACGTGCCCGGGCCGGTGGATGACTCCGGTGCCTCGGTGCTCACCGAGTCGGTGCTGGGGGAGTTCTCCGCGGACGGCTCCCGCTGGCTCATGGCCAGCAACGTGTGCAAGCACTGCACCGAGTCCGCCTGCCTGGACGTATGCCCGACCGGCGCGCTGATGCGGACCGAGTTCGGCACGGTCGTGGTCCAGGAGGACGTCTGCAACGGCTGCGGGTACTGCGTGCCCGCGTGCCCGTTCGGGGTCATCGACCGGCGCGAGGACGACGGCCGGGCCTGGAAGTGCACGCTGTGCTACGACCGGATCGGCGATGGGCTCGAACCGGCCTGCGCCCAGGCCTGCCCGACCCAGTCGATCCAGTTCGGCCCGGTGGATGAGCTGCGCGAGCGGGCTCAGTTGCGGGTCGATGCGCTCCACGAGGCGGGGGAGACCGGGGCGCGCCTGTACCTCGAGGACCCCGACGACGGCATCGGCGGCGGCGGCGCGTTCTTCCTGCTGCTGGACGAGCCCGAAGTGTACGGGCTGCCGCCGGACCCGGTGGACACCACGCGGGACCTGCCCCGGATGTGGAAGCACGCGGCCACCGCGGCCGGCGCCCTGCTCGTCGGCGGCCTGGCCGCCGCGGTATCCGGCCGGAGGGGCTCATGAGCCGTCCCCAGGACCCCGGGAGCACCGGACCGGGAAGCACGGGACCCGCAAGCACGGGCAACGGCCACGAGCCCGGGCTGGCGGCCCGCGTCCGGGAGCGCTGGGGCGTGCACGGCCGGGGCCAGCACGAGCGGGACCGGGCGGAGGCCCGGTCCGTGGACCTGCAGGACGGTGCCCGGCACGGTGGTGCCAGGCCGGGGGGCGGTCGGCGTGGTGAGCACGGGGGTGGCCGACGCGGAGAGGGGCGGGGCGGCGAGCAGTTCGTTGTGCCGCGGGCCCAGCCAGACTCCTACTACGGCAAGCCGATCATCAAGGAGCCGGTCTGGCAATCCCGGGATGTGGCCGGTTACCTGTTCTTCGGCGGGCTGGCCGGTGCCTCGTCGGTGCTGGCCGGGTTCGCCCAGGCGGCCGGCAATCACCGGCAGGCTCAGGTGTCCAAGGTCGCCGCAGTCAGCGCTATCGGGCTATCCGGGGTGGCTCTGGTGGCCGACCTGGGCCGCCCGGAGCGCTTCCTGAACATGCTACGGGTGTTCAAGCCCAGCTCGCCGATGAGCGTCGGCTCCTGGCTGCTCTCCGGGTTCGGGGGAGCCTCGGCGGCCTCGGCGGCCTGCGCCGTTACCGGCCGGCTGCCGAAGGTCGGGGCCGCCGCCACCGCGGGCGCGGCCCTCATCGGGCCGGCCGTCTGCACCTACACCGCCGCGCTGATCTGCGACACGGCGGTGCCCGCCTGGCACGACGCGCATCGCGAGATGCCCTACCTGTTCGCCGGCTCCGCCGCCAGCGCGGCGGGCGGCCTGGGCATGCTCGCGCTGCCCGGGCACGCGGGGCAGGCGGCCCGGTTCGCGGCCCTGGGCGCCATCACCGAGATGAGCGCCAAGAGCCGGATGCTGAGGCGCCTGGGCGAGACCGGTGAGCCGTACCAGACCGGCCGGGCCGGGTCATTGCTGGACGCGGCCGAACTTCTCACCGCGGCGGGGGCGGCCGGGGCGGTGCTGGCCGCCGCGGGTGATGCGCTGGGCGGTGGCGTGCTGGGCAGGCGGAGCCGCGTGGTCACCGCGTTGTCCGGCGCGGCTCTGGTCACGGCGTCCGCGCTGACGCGGTTCGGCCTCTTCGAGGCGGGCCGGACCTCGGCCCGCGACCCGAAATACGTCGTCCGCCCCCAGCGTGAGCGCCTCGCCGCTAAGGCGCGGGAGCTCGCCCCGTAGACGTGCCGTCTGGCGTGCTGTCTCTGGATGTCGTGTCTTTAGACGTGCTGTCCTTGAGTGCACTGTCTTTTTGGGCACCGTCTCTGGTTGTGCTGTCTTTGGGTGTGCCGTCGTTGGGTGCACCGTCCTTGCCGCTACTGTCCGGCTCCTCCGTGATCCGGCTCTCCACCTCCTGCTCCGGGCGGCGCTCCTGGATCTGCGCGTACATCGTGTAGGCCCGGCGGTCTTCCGCGGTGAGCGGGGGCGGCGCGAGGCTGCGCGGCCACAGCCGCAGGACGCCAACCACGTTCGCCTCCACCGCGTACAGGGTGAACTGGGCCTGCAGGAAGAGCCAGGCCAGCAAGCCGATGACCACCGCGAACACGCCGTACACCGACGAGCTCTTGGACACCTGGTGCGAGACCAGGTAGGTGCCGAGCAGCTGGAGGATCTGCCAGACGATCGCGGACAGCACGGCGCTGGGCAGCATCTGCCGGGCCTTGATCTCGGGCTGCACAGCCAGCCGGAACCCGAGCCAGAACACGCCCACGTTCAGCAGCAGCGACACCACCACCGTGCCGATCTGGGCGGCCGTCCCGCCCAGGAAGCTGGCGCTGGCGCCGGCCAGGCCGGACAGCAGCGTGGTGGCGAGCAGACCCAGGCCGACCGCGAGGATCAGGCCGATTTGCCGCAGCAGCGACCAGGGGAAGCCCGCACGCCGGGACATCGGCACTCCCCACACGGTGTTCAGCGCGTTCTGGGCCGCGGCCGCCACGCCCCGGGCGCCGAAGAAGGTCAGGATGAGCCCGATGATCAGCGCGGGCGCCGACCCGTGCAGCGTGTGCTGGCTCGCGTTGGTCTTCAGCTGTTCCCCGATCACCGGGAAATGGCTGAACGCCGAATTGAGCACGTGCTCGCGCAGCGAGGGGTCGTGAGACAGCACGATGTTCAGCACGGTGACGAACACCAGCAGCAGCGGGAACAGCGAGGCGAACCCGTAGTAGGCGATGAGCGCGGCCAGGTTCCCGGCCTGGTCGTCGCCGAATTTCTTCCACACGGCCACGGGGAACGCCAGCCACGGCTGGCTCTGCTGCAGCCGGTCGAGCTTGGCGATCAGCTTTTTCAGGGCGTTCATCGCGGATGAACTACCCCGCGGGCCCCGATTTAACAGGGACGACGTGCCGTTGATCATGCCGCGGGCCCGGGATAATGCCGCGGGCCCAGGATCACGCCCCGGCCCGGGATCATCCAGCGGGAACGGCGAGCAGGGTCCACGGCAGCAGGTCTGGCGCCTGCCCCCAGCCCGCCGGCGGCCGCGGGCCGGGCCCGGCCAGTGGGACGAATCCCGCGGCCCGGGGCCTGCGGGGCAGCGCCGCCCCGGGCGGCAGGGTCGCGCTGGTCGAGGCGATGACCCGGCCGTGCCCGCTGGCCAGGACCGCGGTGCGGCCGAGCCCGGCCAGCCCGGGCAGGACCAGACGCTCGACCTGCGCGGCGAGGATGTCAGCCCCGGCGACGCCGATGAACCGCCCGGCGCACCGGATCGGCGCCGCCAGGGTGAAGGTGTACTGCCGGGTGCAGATGAAGTCGACGTACGGGCCGGCGACCGAGGGCTGCCCGGTCCGCTCCGGCTCCCGGTACCACTCGGTGGTCGTGTAGTCATAGAACTCGGCCGACTCGGGATCCAGATCCACGTGCAGCTGGCTGACTTGCGCCTGCTGATCAGCCCACCACCACTCGATGCAGCGCGGCGCATCGGCCAGGGTCCCGGGGGCGAGCACGATGCCCGCGCCCGCGGCCAGGCCCGCGTGCGCCCGCAGCAGCTCCGCCACCCGCCGGCGCAGCGGGCTGAAATCGTCCCGGCGCAGTGGCGGCCCGGCGGCCTGGGTCGCCGCCGCGATGGACTCGGCCGCCGCGCCGATGTCCGTGACCCGGGCCAGCACCTGCCCGATCCGCTGGGTGATCCCGGTCAGCAGGCTGGTGGCCCGCGCGGCCAGCAGCGGATCGGCCAGCACCGGATCGGCCAGCACCGGATGACCCAGCCGCGCCGCACCCGGCGGCTGGCCCGGGGAGGTCACACTGTCCCCATCCGGAGGCGGAGGTCGAGCAACCGGCCGGTCTCGGCCTGCACGTGCCGCTCGGCGGCCTGCCGGGCCTGCTCCGGGTCCTGCCGGGCGATGGTGTCCACCAGCCGGTCGTGCTCGGCGGCCACCTCGGCCACCTGGTCGTCGGCCACCGGCAGCCAGACCAGGTCGCCCACTTCGGACCAGAGGCTCATTTCCTCCCGGGTGAGCCGGGGTGACTGGGCCGCGGCTGCGATCTCGACGTGGATCCGGGCGTCGGCCCGGCGCCGCTCGGTGACCGAGCGGGCCGCGTGCAGCCGCCCGGCGTGCTCACGAAGCGTGGCGATGTCCCCGTCCAGGGCGCGCTGCGCGGCCAGTTTCGCCGCCGCGCCGGCCACCGCCGCCCGGTGGTCTCCGATGTCCCGCAGTTCGTGCACGGACAGCAGCCGCAGCACCGCCTCGACCTGCGCGGCCTGGGGATCGTCCGGCGCCCGGATGAACGATCCGCCCGCGCGGCCGCGCCGCGTCTCCACCAGGCCCAGGTCCCGGAGCATGGCCAGTGCCTCGCGAAGGGTCACCGGGGATACCCCGAACTGGCCGGCCAGCTGGCTCTCCGGGGGCAGCCGCTCACCGTCCAGGAGCAGCCCGAGGGTGATGGCCTGGGTGAGCCGCCGGGCCACGGTCTCGGCCCGGCCGCCCGCGTCCAGCGGCGCGAAGAGCGTGCGGGCCCGGACGGTCGCGAGCGCGGAAGATCCCAAGCCAGCGCACTCCTCTAAGTCTGCACGGCAACGGGCAGATCACGGTGTAGGACCAGTCACGTATAGCCCGCTTGAGCATAAACATACAGTCCTGTAGTTTACGATCCCATCTACTAAGGGGATTGGCGAGATGCCGACAGACGCGCCGCTGGCCGGCCCGGGTGCCGCGCGGGTGGCTACTGGCCTGCCTGCCGTCCGGCTCGTCGGGCTGCGCAAATCATTCGGCCATCTCGCCGCGGTCGCCGGGGTCGACCTGGAGATCGCGGAGGGTGAGTTCTTCACCATGCTCGGCCCGTCCGGCTCGGGCAAGACCACCCTGCTGCGGCTCATCGCCGGGTTCGAGCGGCCGGACGCCGGGGTGGTGGAGCTCGCCGGTACCGACGTCACCCGGCAGCCGCCGTACGCCCGGGATGTCAACACGGTGTTCCAGGACTACGCGCTGTTCCCGCACATGAACGTGCTGGAGAACGTGGAGTACGGCCTGCGGGTACATCGGGTGCCGCGGGCGGAGCGGCGGCGCCGGGCCGAGGCCGCGCTGCAGATGGTCCGGCTGACCGGGCTCGGTGAGCGCAAGCCGGTCCAGCTGTCCGGCGGCCAGCGCCAGCGGGTCGCGCTGGCCCGGGCGATCGTCAACGAGCCCGAGGTGCTGCTGCTCGACGAGCCGCTCGGTGCGCTCGACGCCAAGCTGCGCCAGGAGATGCAGTCGGAACTGAAGCGGATCCAGCGCGAGGTCGGCATCACGTTCGTCTACGTCACACACGACCAGGAGGAGGCGCTCACCATGAGCGACCGGCTGGCCGTGTTCAACCAAGGCCGGATCGAGCAGCTGGGCACCCCGGTGGACGTCTACGAGCGGCCGGCCAGCGACTTCGTGGCCGGTTTCATCGGCATCTCCAACCTGCTGGAGCGGGGCGGGCGGCACATCACGGTCCGCCCCGAGAAGGTCCGGCTGCTGGCCGAGGGCGAGCAGCCGCCACCGGGCAGCCACGCCGAGCCGGGCCGCATCGACGATGTCGTCTACCTCGGCATGCTGACCCGGTACGTGGTGACCCTGGCCGATGGCGGCAAGCTCACCGCGGTCCGGCAGAACCTGGATGGCTACGCAGCCGACGTGCTGGGCGCCCGCGGTACCGCGATCACGGTCGCCTGGCGCGACGACCAGACTTACGAGATCGCCGGCTGGCGCCAGCCGGCGCCGGGGGACCGGAGGGAAGAGTCATGAAGAGATGGATACCGGGCGGAGCGCTGCTCGCGGCGCTGTCGGCCATGCTGCTCATAGCCGGATGCGGCTCATCGGGTGGTACCGCCAGCAGCGGCTCCAGCGGGGGAGCCACGGCGGGCCTGACCCCACCCCAGGCGGGCACGGTGGTGCCGTCGTCGGTCGGCAAGACCGAGGGGCAACTGAACCTGATCGCCTGGGAAGGCTACGCCCAGCCGCAGTGGGTGAAGCCGTTCGAGCAGGCGACCGGCTGCCAGGTCAGCGCCAAGTACGCCGGCACGTCGAGTGAGATGGTGTCGCTGATGGCGAACGGCGGTGGCGGCCAGTACGACCTGGTCTCGGCCTCTGGTGACGCGGACCTGCGGCTGATCTACGGCGGCGACGTCAAGCCGATCAACATCAACCTGATGCCGTCGTGGAAGAACTTCCATCCCTTCCTGCAGTCGCCCTCGTTCAACACGATCGGGGGTAAGCATTACGGCATCTCGCTGCAGTTCGGCCCGAATGTCCTGCTCTACTCGAAGCCAGCGTTCCCGAGCGCACCGACATCCTGGTCGGTGCTCTACAACAAGAAGTACTCGGGCCAGATCACCGTGCCGAACAACCCGATCCAGATCGCGGACGCGGCGCTCTACCTGTCGAAGACGCAGCCGGGTCTCGGCATCACCGACCCCTACGAGCTGACCCAGACGCAGTTCAACGCCGCGGTGACCCTGCTCAAACAGGAGCACCCGCTGATCAAGAAGTACTGGGACCTGGCCTCGCAGGAGATCTCGCTGTTCTCCAGCGGCACCACGGTGGTCGGCGCCGCGTGGCCGTACCAGACCAACACCCTGGTCGCGGACGGCCGGAAGGTTGCGGACACCATCCCGGCGCAGGGCGCGACCGGCTGGGCGGACACCTGGATGCTCGCCACGAAAGCACCGCACCCCAACTGCGCGTACAAGTGGATGCAGTGGGCGACCACGCCCAAGGTTCAGGCGCAGCAGGCGGTCTACTTCGGTGAGACCCCGGCGAACAAGCTGGCCTGCCCGATCATGGACACGATCCAGAAGGGCTCGTGCGCGGCGTACCACGCGAACGCTCCCGAGTCGTACTACCAGACGATCAAGTTCTGGAAGACGCCGCTGGCTCAATGCGGTAACGGCAAGAACGACTGCGTGCCGTTCCAGCAGTGGGTGAGCGCTTGGACCCAGATCACCGGATGACATCGACCGTGGCCCAGGGGGGGCGGCCGGATGGTGAGCGTGCCTCCGGCCGGCCCCCGGGTGGCGTGCCTGGTGGTGGCTCGGCCCGGGTGTCGGCCGCGCTGTGGCGCCGGGCCTGGCTGCGGGCCACCCTGACCCTGACCCCGCCGCTGGCCTGGTTCCTGGTCATCTACCTGGCGTCGCTCGTGGTCATGCTGGTGACCGCGTTCTGGTCGGTCAACCCGTTCACCAACACGCTGGTGCACACCTGGACGCTGAGCAACTTCCGCCAGCTGTTCACCAGCACCTACCTGACCATCATCGGGCGGACCGTCGGCATGGCTGCCCTGGTCACGGTGACGGATGCCGTGCTGGCCTTCCCGTTCGCCTACTACATGGCCCGGCTGGCCAGCAATCGCGGCCGGCAACTGCTGTTTACCGCCGTACTGCTGCCGCTGTGGGCCAGCTACATCGCCCGGGTCTACGCCTGGATCGTGATCCTGCAGAAGGGCGGCACGCTGAGCTGGTCCTTCCAGAAGCTCGGCCTCGGTGCGGTGGACATCGGCTACACGAACACGGCGATGTGGCTGGTGTTCTCCTACATCTGGCTGCCGTTCATGATCGTGCCCGTGTACGCGGCAATGGAGCGGATCCCGGATTCGCTGCTGGAGGCGTCCGGGGATCTCGGCGCGCGCAACTGGCGGACGCTGCGCAGTGTGCTGCTTCCGCTCGCGCTGCCCGGGGTGGTGGCCGGATCCATCTTCACCTTCTCGCTCACCCTGGGCGACTTCATCACCCCGCTGCTGGTCGGCGGGGCCAACTCGAACTTCATCGGCAACGTCATCTACTCGAACATCGGCACGGCGGGCAACCTGCCGTTCGCGGCGGCCCTTGCCGTGGTGCCCATCGTGATCATGATCTTCTACCTGCTCGGCGCGCGGTTGCTCGGCGCGTTCGAGTCGTTGTGATGGAGGGGCGCCTGGCCCGCATTGGCCTGCGGATCTGGGTCGGTGGCGTGCTGCTGTTCCTGTTCGTGCCGATCGCGATCATCTTCTTCTACGCGTTCAACTCCTCGAACATCCAGAGCTGGCCGATCCACGGGCTCAGCGTGAAATGGTTCTCCGTGGCGTGGCACGACCCCCAGGTGCGTGCGGCCTTCGTGCTCTCGCTCAAGGCCGGGGTGTTCGCCACGGTGATCG
>DASQRM010000057.1:0-2160 GCA_035642895.1 Streptosporangiaceae bacterium
GCCAGCCACGGGCTGATCCCGGACCCGGCCACCGGGACAGAAACCGGCCTCACCCCGGGAACGGCTGGTACCCGGAGCACAGGACCCGCATCCAGGTGATCCGCGGTCCTTCGGCGTTGTAGTAAGCCTGCTGCTCGACCAGGTAGTCACGGCCGTCCCGGCGTACGCGCACCCGGTAGGCGACATGCTCGCGGTCGAGCACCCGGCCGGGCGTCACCGAGCACAGCTCCGTGATGTCATCCCCGGTACCGAACCACCTGGCCAGGATGATCTCCTCCACCGCCTGCCTGCCGGTGCGGGCCTGCCAGTGCCGTCCGGGTGTCAGGGCCTGGAAGTCCAGGGGATCGGCCAGCAGCGCGCACAGCGCGCCGGCGTCCTTGGCGGCCAGCGCCCGGGCGAAGCGCTCGCCCGGGGTCGTCGCCGGAGCATCCACTACGGCTGTCCCGCCGTCAGTAGCTGAACGTGGTCGCGGGTTCATCGCCGATCCATTCCCACAGCGGCACGGTGCCGCCGAGCGCGGCGTTCTCCACCAGGGCGTCCTCGGCCAGGTGCCGGGCGTTGAAGCAGATCGGGCAGACCAGGAGCCTGCCCCCGGCTTCGGTGTAGCGCTTGGCCAGCTCAGGCAGCGGCGGGCAGCCCTCGCAGGCCACGCCCTGGACCACGCCCGCCGTCGCGAGCCGGACTGCCTCCTTGGTCAGGAACATCAGGGTCGGCCGCTGCTGCTCGGCCGCTGCCACGGCGACCAGGAACGCCACGGTGACCTTCTCGGGATCCTCCAGACCCGTCGTCAAGCTGACGACCGCCTTACCGCTCATCGACCTCACCTCTCCCATCGCGTCACTGCGAACGAGGATGAGCCCCCGAAGCCGGCCGGCGCATGGGGCAGCTGCCCCATCTTTCATGGGAAACAGGGTCGTCGGACTGGTGTATCGGCTACCCGTGCGGGCAGGCTGGACGCGTGGTACTCCCGGTCCACGATGAGAACCCGCTGCGGCGTACCCCCTGGGTGACCTACGCCCTCGTCGCGGCCAACGTCATCGTGCTCCTGCTCACCCCGGCGTCGCGCGACTCGGTCACCGGCCCGACCGCCCAGGCCCAGCTGTGCAGCCAGACGGCGTTCTACGACCACTACGCCGCGATCCCGCGCGAGCTCACCACCAACCACCAGCTGTCCCGGGTCGCGACCGGCCAGCCGGGCCCCAGGCCGGACACCTGCTACGTGAGCAAGCCGCCGTACCACAAGGAGCCGGCCCTGTCCGTGCTGTTCGCCATGTTCCTGCACGCGGGCTGGCTGCACCTGCTCGGCAACATGCTGTTCCTCATCGTGTTCGGCAACAACATCGAAGACCGGTTCCGCAAGCTGCCCTTCCTGCTCTTCTACCTGTTCTGCGGCTACGTCGCCGCGTACGGGTTCGCGTTCGCCAACCAGGCCTCGGTGCAGCCGCTCATCGGAGCCTCCGGCGCCATCGCCGGGGTGCTCGGCGCCTACCTGGTGATCTATCCGCGGGCGAAGGTCTGGTCGCTGCTGCCGTTCCTGTTCTTCATCCCGGTGCGCATCCCCGCCTGGCTGGTCCTGGGCTCCTGGTTCGTGCTGCAGTGGCTGTACTCGGCCGGGTACGCCGCTACCGGCGGGGGCGACGTGGCCTACCTGGCCCATGTGTTCGGCTTCCTGGCCGGCCTCGTCGTCGGCCTGCTCGTCCGGGCCGCCTCCCCGGCGCCCCGGTACCCGGTCCACCCCCGCTACCGCTGAGCCTCGCCGTACCGGCGTCCGGAGCGAGGCTATCCTCGCGATCATGCCGACATTGGCCGTCATAGGCGCGGGGCCGAAGGGGATCGCGATCGCGGCCAAGGCCCGCGCGCTCGCCGCCGCCGGGCTTCCCGCCCCGCGGGTGGTCCTCGTCGAGCCGGGGGCGGTCGCCGGGAACTGGACCGGCCGCCAGGGCTACACCAGCGGCGTGCTGCCGCTGGGCACGCCGCCGGAGAAGGACGTCGGCTATCCCTACGCCGAAAGCTGGGGACCCCGCTCACTGGGGGTCACCACGGCGATGACGGATTACAGCTGGCAGCGGCACCTGATCGCCCGGGGCGCCTACGCCGACTGGGTGGACCGCGGCCGCCTGCGGCCCACCCACCGGCAGTGGAGTTTCTACCTGCGCGGGG
>DASQRM010000058.1:0-30857 GCA_035642895.1 Streptosporangiaceae bacterium
TCGGGTTCCGCCGGCGCGTAGCTGACGTGGTGTGTGAACGCGCAGGTCAGCAGATTCCAGTTCACCTAGTCCAGCCTAAGGCAGATCCGGCCGCATCCCGGGCTCGCGCGCACGCCCTTGAGCGGGGCGGCACGGGCTAAATTGCGGACGATGATCCCGTCCGCGAGGGTCAGCACTTCGCCGCAGGCCATCGCGAGTGGTGCCGAGTCGCGGCCGATGGCCACGATCGCCGTGTCCCGGCCGAGGTCACGGATGCTGGCCGCCACGATCTCGGTGTCGCGCGGGCCGAGGCCGTCGAGCAGGCCGTCGATCAGCAGCAGTTCGGGCTCGTGCACGGCCGCGGCGGCGAGCTTGGCCCGGCGGACGATCACCGGGGGCGCGGCGCGCATCGGCACGTCCGCCCACGGGGTCAGGGCCAAGCGATCCAGGATGGCGGCCGCCAGCACCTCGCAGTCCCGTCCCGGCAGGTTGGCCACCCTGGCCGCGTGGCCGACCAGCCCCCGCACACGCCGGCCGGGCTGGAGCCGTGCGGACACCCGGGCGATCCCCACGTAGCGGCGCACCGCGGTCCGGCCTTGCGCGGTGGTCAGGTCCTGGCCGAGCACCCGCAGTTCGCCGTAAGCCGGCCGGGCCAGCCCGCCCAGCAGGTCGATGACCGCGGCCCGGGCGATCTGCCGGGGAATGGCGATGCCGATCGCGGGGCGCCCGGCGTCCGGGACCTCGAGACGGAAGCTCGCCGCGCGCAGCACCCAGGTCCAGCCATGCCGGATACCCACGCCCGCGGCGAGCACGGGGGCCATCCCCGTGGTGCCGTAGCTGGACCGCATGTGCCACCCCCGTCGCTTCACAGTCCCGCCAACACTGTGCGGTCGGCACTGTGCCGTCGACCGAGTGCCGCTAACACCGTGCCGCCGACCGAGTGCCGGTCACACCGTGCCACCCAAATAGACCGTCCCCAGCAGGCAATATAACTCTTCGGTAGGCGAGTGTCACGCTAGGTAACTAGTTGTTACTGACTACGTGCGGTATGAGATGCCATGACCCAGGCGACGACCGGGGCCCCCAGCCGCACCATGAAACGCACCGGCAATTCCGGGTCACCTTGACCTAATCCTGCTCACCCTGATGGAACAGCCGGGTCCACCGGTAGCGTGTGCCTGTGCCGAAGCCGCTGGAACTGCCCTTCGACCCGATCGCCCGGGCGGCCCAGACCTGGGAGCAGCGATTCGGCCGCTCTGATGCGATGGCCGCCGTCACCTCCATCATGCGCGCGCAGCAGATCCTGCTGGCCGAACTGGATGCCGTGCTCCGGCCCTACGGGCTGACCTTCGCCCGGTACGAGGCCCTGGTCCTGCTCAGTTTCAGCCGCCGGGGAACGCTGCCGATGCGGATCATCGGTGAGCGGCTGATGGTGCACCCGACCAGCGCCACCAACACCATCGACCGGCTGGAGGGGCAGGGCCTCGTGGTCCGGCGGCCCAACCCCCAGGACGGCCGGGGCAAGCTCGCCGAGATCACCCCGCGCGGCCGTGAGGTGGTGAGCCAGGCCACCGAGGACCTGATGGGAGCCGAGTTCGGCCTGGGCGGGTTCGACCCGGCGCAGCGTGAGCAGGTCTTCGACCTGTTCCGCGGGCTGCGGGTGGCGGCCGGTGATTTCGTGGCCGCCCCGGCGCCGGCGGGCTGAAGAGGGGCCGGCAGGGGACGGTTTTAGGGGATCGGGGACGCGTGCCAGCGCAGGCCGCCGTCGAAGGTGAACCACACGGCGTGCTGCGTGACGTCGGCCGGCACCGCGACGCCCTGCGTCGCGCTGGTCATCCCGACGTAGCTGAACCCGCCGGGCGGGAACGCGCCCCGGGCACCGGTCCAGGTCGCGGCGCCGTCGGCGGACACCTGCAGGCCGGCCGTGGTGGCGAGCACGATCGTCCCCGCGGCGGTGCCCGCCACCGAGGTCGCGGTGCCCGCAGCTGGCGCGGTCCCCGCCTTCTGCCACTGCTGGCCGTTGTCGGCGGAGGTGTAGACCCGCTTGGCCTGGGTGGCGCCGGTGGCCGGGCTGGTGCACACCAGGACCAGCCTGGAACTGGTGGTGCCGGTGAGCAGTGCGCCGGACGGCTGGCCGTCCGCCTGCGCCGGACCCGGCTCGCAGGGTGCCGGGCTGGGGGAGGCGCTGCCCGTGCCCGTGCCCGTGCCTGTGCCTGTGCCGGTGCTGGTGACCGGCTGCCAGGCGCCGGCGCTGGCGACCGGCCCGCTGAGCAGGGTCCCATCCGGGGCGAGCAGGTAGCCGCGGCTGGGGCTGAGGACCAGCGCCGCGGAGCCCGCGGTGCCACTGAGGCTGTAGCCGGTACCCGCGCCCGGCACCGCACCCCACTGGTTGCTGCCGGGGGAGGCGGAGTACAGGGACGAGCCGGTGCAGTCCGCCGCGAAGTCCGGGCCGGTGCCGGAGCACTGCGCCCATACCGCGAAGACACGCTGGCCCCCGGCCTCCAGCGCGGTGACCCGCAGCCCGTGGGTGTCGATCTGGGTCCAGTGCTGCCCGCCGTCGTGGGTGGCCCATAGCTGCGGGCCGAAGGCCCAGCCGTCGCTGGTGTTGTAGAAGCGGACCTGGCTTACCCCGGCCGGCCCGGCGGGGGCGCCGGTGACCGGGGCCACCACCCCGTGCCAGCTGCCGCCGTGGTCCGTGGTGCCCGCGATGGAGGTGCAGATGTACTTGCGCGGCGGACCGCACTGGCCCGGGATGCCGGCCTGGCCGAGCACGAAGCCGGTGTTGGCGCCCACGAACGTCACCGACGTGGCCTGGAAGTTGCCCGGGGCGGCGGGGAGCACCGGGGGCGGCGCTGAGCTCGACGGGACCGCCGAGGGCGTGGCGGACGGGTGATGGTGCGCGCGCGGGCTGGCCGAAGACGTGTCCCCGGCGGCGGCGCCGCTCGAGGCCGGCCCCGGGCCGACGTTCAGCTGGGTGATCACCAGCCGCGGGACGGTGGCGATGACCGCGATCACCGCGGCGGCCCCCGCGGCGGCGGCCACCGCCCGGGTCGCTTTGCGGCGCCGGGCCCGCTTCCTGATCAGCTCGAAGGTCCCCGGCGGCGGCGGGAGCGGCTGCACCTGAGCGTGCATCCAGGTGTCCAGGTCGTCGCGCGGATCAGTCATCTGTGTCCCCCAGGGCCGCGCGCAGCCGGGCCCGGGCCTGGAAGAGGTCGGCTTTGATGGTTCCCTCCGGGCGGCCGAGCAGCGCGGCCACCTCGCGGACCGGGAAGCCCGCGTAGTAGTGCAGCAGGAACGGGCTGCGCAGCCGGTCCGGCAGGGCCTGCAGCAGTTCTCGCACATGGACATCCTGGGCCGGCTGGTAGGACGGGTCGGACGGCACCCCGGCCTGGACGGCCTGCAGCGCCTTGCGCTCCCGGCCGGTCTTGCGCCAGTGATCACGGACCAGGTTCGTGGCGATCATGTACAGGTAGCTCTGCGGATTCTCCAGCCGGGACCAGCGGCCGAGCAGGCGGGCGAACGCCTCGGCCGCGATCTCGTGCGCGGTGTCGTCGTCGTCCACGAGACGCCGGACCCAGCCGGCGAGGCGTGGATAGCACGCGTTGAAGAGTTCTTCGGCTGCGGCCCGGTCTCCGGTGCGCAGCCTGTCCACGGAAGCCCCTCGGGTGGTGGTTCCCGCCGACATGCTCCACGGCCCGGACAGCGTCAGGGCCTCCCCTGTGGAGGTGCCTGCCGGCCTGCTGGCGGCTAGGGATTGCACAGATTTACCACACCTTCGTGACGGCGGCGCGGACTGAACCGCAGGGGCGTGCCCCGCAGCGCCCTTGCGTTATCTGAGACGGCGGTGGGTGCCGTGCGGTTGGGATGAATTAGGGCCGTTTCAGCTGGCCCTCAGCCGTGGGGGCGCTGTCGGCCGCCGTGGGGGCGTTGCGAGGGAGTACAGTAGGAGCAAGATAGTAGGACGTCCTAGTATTTTTCCCGGGACCACGACGTCTGCGCAAGGGGAACGGCATGGACACGCACGCGGGGTCGCCGGAGGCGGCGGTGGAGACAGGGCGGCAGCGGTGGCAACGCCGGTTCGCTGGCTCCAGGATCCGTACGGCTGACTTTTCCACCCTGTCCGGCCTGGACGTGGAGCCGGTGTACGGGCCGCCGGAGGGGGCCGTGGTGCCGGGCTTCGACCGGATCGGCTGGCCCGGGGAGTACCCGTTCACCCGGGGCCTCTACCCGTCCGGGTACCGCGGCCGGGCCTGGACGATCCGCCAGTTCTCCGGGTTCGGTAACGCCCGGCAGACCAACGAGCGGTACAAGATGCTGCTGGGCGCGGGCGGCACCGGGCTGTCCGTGGCCTTCGACATGCCCACCCTGATGGGCCGGGACTCCGACGACCCGCGCTCGCTCGGCGAGGTCGGCCACTGCGGGGTGGCCATCGACTCCGCCGCGGACATGGACGCGCTGTTCGCCGGGATCCCGCTGGCCGACGTGACCACGTCGATGACGATCAGCGGCCCGGCGGTCCCGGTCTTCTGCATGTACCTGGCCGCCGCCCAGCGCCAGGGCGCCGATCTGAGCACCCTGGATGGGACCCTGCAGACCGATATCTTCAAGGAGTACATCGCGCAGAAGGAGTGGCTCTTCCCGCCGGAGCCGCACCTGCGCCTGATCGGCGACCTGATGGAGTTCTGCGCCCGGGAGATCCCGGCCTACAAGCCGCTTTCGGTGTCCGGGTACCACATCCGCGAGGCCGGCAGCACGGCCGGGCAGGAACTCGCGTTCACCCTGGCCGACGGCTTCGGGTACGTGGAACTCGGGCTGGCCCGCGGGCTGGACATCAACACGTTCGCTCCCGGGCTGTCGTTCTTCTTCGACGCGCACATCGACTTCTTCGAGGAGATCGCCAAGTTCCGCGCGGCCCGGCGGATCTGGGCCCGGTGGCTGCGCGACAGCTACGGGGCGACCGCACCGCGCGCCCAGTGGCTGCGGTTCCACACCCAGACCGCGGGGGTCTCGCTCACCGCGCAGCAGCCCGACAACAACGTGGTCCGTACCGCCATCGAGGCGCTGGCCGCCGTCCTCGGCGGCACCAACTCGCTGCACACCAACGCCCTGGACGAGGTGCTGGCCCTGCCGAGCGAGCGGGCTGCGGAGATCGCGGTGCGGACCCAGCAAGTGATCATGGAAGAGACCGGGGTGGCCAGCGTGGCCGACCCGCTGGGCGGCTCCTGGTACCTGGAGGCGCTGACCGACCGGCTGGAGGCCGAGGCCGAGGCCATCTTCGGCCGGATCAAGGCGATGAGTCCCGACGGATCCATGACCGGCGGGATCCTCCGCGGGATCGAGGACGGGTGGTTCATGGCTGAGATCGCCGAGGCGGCGTTCGTGTACCAGCAGAAGGTCGAGCAGGGCGAGAAGAAGGTCGTCGGGGTGAACTCCCACACCGGCACGGTCGGCACGCCGGTCGAGATCCTCCGGGTCAGCCACGAGGTGGAGCGGGACCAGGTGGCGGACCTGGGACGCCGCCGCGCGGGCCGCGACCAGGCGGCCGTCGACTCGGCCCTGGCCGCGATGCTGGCGGCGGCCCGGTCGGGCCAGAACATGATCCCGCCGATGCTGGCCGCGGCGCGGGCCGAGGCGACCCTGGGCGAGATCTGTGATGCGCTGCGCCAGGAGTGGGGCGTGTACTCCGAGGCCCCGGCGTTCTGACCAGCCCTCCGCCGCGGTTGGCACGTGAGCGGCCCGCGGTTGGCGCGTCAGCACCCCGCAGGTGGCGCGTCAGTCCAGCAACGCGGCGAAGCGCTGGCGGATCGTGGCGGCGGTCTGGTCCGCGGGGGCGTCCCAGACCTCCTGGTTGAAGATCTCGATCTCCACGAACCCTGTGTACCCCGCGGCCAGCAGCCCCGCCACCACCGGTGGGAAGTCGATCACGCCATCGCCAAGATGGCCCCGGCCCAGCAGCGTGTCCGCGGGAAGCGGTACCACCCAGTCGCACAACTGGACGCTGACGATGCGGCCGCGAGCCCGGTCGATCTGCGCCGCCAGCTGCGGGTCCCACCAGACGTGGTAGGTGTCCACGACCACTCCGACCGTCTCGGCCGGAAACTGAAAGGCCAGGTCAAGAGCGTCGCCCAGCCTCGACACGACGCCGCGGTCGGCGCAGAACATCGGATGCATGGGCTCGATGCCCAGCCGTACTCCCAGCCGCTGCGCGGTCGGGACCAGGTCGGCGATCGCATCGGCGACCATGCGCCGGGCCAGGGCGAGATCCCGGCTGCCGGACGGCAGCCCGCCCGGGACGAGGACGAGGGTGTCCGCCCCCAGTTCGGCGGCCTCGGCGATGGCCCGGCGGTTGTCCGCCAGGGCACTGGCCCGGGCTGGCCCGTCCGGGTGGGTGAAGAAGCCGCCCCGGCAGAGGCTGGACACATGCAGGCCCGCGGCCCGGATCGTGGCCGCCGACCGGCGCAGGCCGGCCTCGGCCACCCGGTCGCGCCACAGCCCGATGGCGGGAATCTGGTGCCGGACGCATAGGTCCACGCTCTGCGCCAGGTCCAGGTGCTTCACCGTGGCCTGATTGAGGGACAGCCGGTGGCTGCCCAGAGGGCCCGTGGTCACGGTCGCCCGTCCGAGGCCAGGTAGGCCGTCATCCGTTCCGCGGCCAGGCCCGGCGAGCGAAGGGCCCCGGCCACGGCGGCCAGCTCGAAGACCCGGATCAGGTGAGCCTGCGGTCGCCTGGCCTGGAAATCGTCCAGCATGGCGAAGTGCGGCTGCAGGCCGTTCAGCCAGGCCAGGAACGCCACGCCGACCTTGTAGCTGGAGGTGGGCGGCTCGAAGATCGTCCGGCTCAGCTCCGTGGTGGGCCCCATGGCCGCGTCGTAGCCGGCCAGGTCACCGGCGTCGAGGGCGTGCAGCGCGGCCGCGGCCGGGGCGGTGATCGCGGCGAAGGCGCCCAGGAGCGCGTCGCTGTGCCCGTCCGCGTTCCCCCGGATCAGCTCGGCATAGTGGAAGTCGTCGCCGGTGTAGAGCCGGACTCCAGCCGGCAGCCGCCGCCTGAGCGCCACCTCGGCGGACGCGTCGAGGACGGACAGCTTGATCCCGCCGATCCGGCCCTCCGCCCGTTCGGTCAGCTCGATGACGGTGTCCGCGGCGGCGGTGAAGTCCGCCGCCCCCCAGTAGCCGCGCAGCGCCGGGTCGAAGTCCTCGCCCAGCCAGTGCAGGATGACCGGCTGTTCCACCTGGCCGAGCAGGTGGCCGTAGACGTCCAGGTAGTCACGGGGGGACCGGGTGCTCGCCGCGAGGGCGCGGCTGGCCATCAGGATGACCTGTGCCCCGGTTTCCTGGATAGCCCTGAGCTGCTCCTGGTAAGCGCCGACGATCGCGGGCAGCGGGTGCGGGCCGGGGGGAAGCTGGTCGGTGCCCGCGCCGCTGGCGATCACCTGGCCGAGCCTGGCCGCGAGATCGGCGGACAGCCTGGTCAGTTCGCGGGCTGCCGGCCAGGGCAGCCCCATCCCGCGCTGTGCGGTGTCCATTGCCTCGGCGACCGCGAATCCATGAGCCCACAGGTACTCGCGGAACCCGAGCGTGGCGGCCCAGTCGATGCTGCCGCCGGGGGACGCGGCGACGTGCGCCGCCGCGTAGACGCTGCGTGCGGACGGCGGCGGGTACCCCGGGGCCCAGGGCGGATCCGGGATGTCGACCGGCCGGGTCCGGCCGGGGAGCCTGACCTGGGTGCCCATGTCAGCCGGCCAGCCTGGGCACGTCCACCCGGCGCCCTTCGGCCGAGGACTGCAGGGCGAGCCGGGCCAGCTGCACTCCGCGGGCACCCTCGGTCAGGTCCCAGGGGAATGGCGTGCCTGCCGCCACAGCCCGCAGGAACAGTTCCCACTGCACCTTGAAGCCGTTGTCGAACACCTGATGATCCGGCACCTCGGCCCACTGAGCCGGGTAGTCGATCGGGTCGGGCAGGTCCGGGTTCCACACCGGCATGGGGGTGCAGGCGCGGGGCTGGACGGTGCAGTGGCGCAGGCCGGCAACCGCACTCCCGCTGGTCCCGTCGACCTGCAGTTCGACCAGTTCGCGGCGGTTCACCCGGACCGCCCAGGAGGAGTTGACCGACGCGATGGCCCCGCTCTCGAACTCCAGCAGCGCGTAGGCGGCGTCGTCGGCGGTGACCGGGTATGACCGGCCTGACTCGTCCCAGCGCTGCGGGATGTGCGTGACCTGCCGCGCGTACAGGGCCGTGACCGGCCCGAGCAGATCCTCCAGCAGGTACTGCCAGTGCGGGAACATGTCCAGCACGATCCCGCCGCCGTCCTCGCTGCGGTAGTTCCAGGAGGGCCGCTGGGCGGGCACTCCGTCTCCCTCGAAGACCCAGTAGCCGAACTCCAGCCGGGCGGACAGGACCTGCCCGAAGAAGCCCTCGCGGACGAGCCGCCGGAGCTTGATCATGCCGGGCAGGAAGAGCTTGTCCTGGACCACCCCGTTGATCACCCCGGCCTCGCGGGCCTGGCGGGCCAGCCGCCAGGCACCGTCGGCCGAGTCGGCCAGTGGCTTTTCCGTGTAGACGTGCTTGCCCGCGGCGATGGCCTTGGCCAGGCTGGCTTCCCGTGCGCCGGTGACCTGCGCGTCGAAGTACACCCCGACGGCCGGGTCGGCCAGCACCTCGTCCAGGCTGGTGGACCAGCGCTCCAGGCCGTGCCGTTCGGCGATCTCCCGCAGCCGCTGCTCGCTGCGCCCGACCAGAATCGGTTCCGGGCAGAGCGTCGTCCCGTCCTCGAGGGTGAAACCGCCCTGGTCGCGGAGGCTGAGCACGGAACGCACCAGGTGCTGGCGGTAGCCCATCCGGCCGGTGACCCCGTTCATGGCCACCTGGATCACCTTGCGTGACATCAATTACTCCCTGGCGGATCCGGGCCCGGCGGCGCGATGCGTGGAAAGGGCTTTCCCAGATTAGGGTGGCCTGGGAAGCTGGGTCAACCAGGGACCTCAGCGGGGGAGCGGGCGGTGATGGAGCTGCAACCAGGGGGACGCCGGGCGCGGACCGGAGCCGGGCAGGCGGGGGCCGGGCAGGCCGGAGTCCGGCAGGCCGGGGCTCCCCTGGCCCGGGTGACCCTGCAGGACGTCGCGGACCAGGCCGGGGTCTCGCTGTCCACCGCGTCCCGGGTCGTCAACGAGGGGTCGCGACGGGTGGGCCCGCACCTGGCCGACCGGGTCACCAAGGCGGTCGCCGACCTCGGCTACATGGCAAACCTCCAGGCCAGGGCGGTGGCCACGGGCCAGAGCACGATGATGGGCGTGATCGTGCATGACATCGCGGACCCGTACTTCTCCTCGATCGCGGCCGGGCTGATCGAGGTCAGCCACGCCGGCGGCCTGCTCGCCATCGTGTCGAGCACGGCCGCGGGCGGGGCGGGGGAGCTGGAATACGTCTCGCTGATGCGGGCCCAGCGAGCCCGCTCGGTGGTACTGGTCGGCAGCCGGTCGGCCGACACCGCGGCCACCGCGGCCCTGCGCGCCGAGGTCGGCGCGTTCACCCGTGATGGGGGCCGCGCGGTCTGCGTCGGCCAGGATCTGCTGGGCATCGACACGATCCTGCCCGGCAACGCCGAAGGGGCCCGGGCCCTGGCCGGGGCGCTGGTCGCGCTCGGCCACCGGGAGTTCGCCGTGCTGGCCGGGCCGGACGGGCTGGTCACCGCCGTGGACCGGGTAGCCGGGTTCGAGGCCGGGCTAGCCGCCTGGTCGGTCAGCCTCAGCCCGCGGCGGGTGATCCACGGGGCGTTTACCCGGGACGGCGGGTACCAGGCCATGAGCGCGATCCTGGCCGCCGGCGGCACCCGGCCGGACTGCGTGTTCGCGGTGAACGACGTGATGGCCGTCGGCGCGCTGGCCCGGCTCCGGGCCGATGGGCTGGCCGTGCCTGGGGACATCGCCGTGGCCGGCTTCGACGACATCACCACGCTGCGCGACATCTACCCGCCGCTGACCACGGTCCGGCTGCCGCTCAAGCAGATGGGCGAGATGGCCGCCAGCCTGGTCCTGCAGGAGGCTGACCAGCCGCGGGTGATCCCGGTGCCCGGCGAGGTCATCCTGCGCGACAGCACCCTGCCCCGGCCCGGCCGCGGCTGACCCGGCGGGGGACATTTCCGGGTCTTGCGGGCGGACTGATGGTCAGGTACGTTCACACCACTCGGAAAGCGCTTGCCATGACTGAGCGAATAGTCGGGCCGGACGGTGAGCTGGGGTGGAGCAGGTGGGAACAGGCCAGCAGGCGTGGCAGGAGTCGGTGTTCCTGGACGGCGCGTTCCAGCGACCCGCGCAGGGCGGGACACTGCCGGTGCGGGACAAGGCCTCCGGGGAGATCTTCGGGCTGGCGGGGCTGGCCGGCCCGGCCGATGCCGACGCGGCGGTAGCCGCGGCGCTGCCCGCCCAGCGGGCCTGGAGCGAGCAGACCTACGCCGAGCGTGCCGGGCTGCTACGGGCCGCTGCCACGGTGCTGGCCGACCGGGCCAAGGAATGGCGCGAGCTGATCATGCGGGAGACCGGCTGCATCGCGGGCAAGGCCGACTATGAGATCGGCGCCGCGGCCAGCGAGCTGACCGAGGCGGCCGCGCTGGCCTCCCGGGCCACCGGCGAACTGCTGCCTTCCGGGCACGCCGGCCGGTTCTCGCTGTCCGAGCGGATCCCGCTCGGGCTGGTGGGCGTCATTACCCCGTGGAACTTCCCGCTCGTCCTCGGCATGCGGGTGATCGCCCCCGCGCTCGCCCTGGGCAACGCTGTGCTGGTCAAGCCGTCCCCGGAGACGCCCTACAGCGGCGGGCTGGCCATCGCCGACCTGTTCGCGGCCGCCGGGGCGCCGCCCGGCATCCTCCAGGTGCTGCCCGGCGACGTCGAGGCGGGCGAGCGGCTGGTCAGCCACCCCGATGTGGCCATGATCCACTTCACCGGGTCCACCACCGTGGGCCGGCGGATCGCCCAGGCGGCGGCCGGCCAGCTCAAGAAGGTGTCCCTGGAACTGGGGGGCAACAACGCGCTGCTGGTCCTGGACGACGCCGACATCGACCAGGCCACCATGATCGGCGCCTGGTCAGCCTTCCACTACCAGGGCCAGACGTGCATCACCGCCGGGCGGCACATCGTGCACCGTGCGGTGGCCGGCGCCTACCTCAGCGGGCTGGCCGCCCGGGCCGAGGCGATCACGGTCGGCAACACGGTCACCGAGGAGGTCGGGCTCGGCCCGATGATCAACACCCGGCAGCTGGAACGGGCCCGGCAGATGCTCAGCGAGGCGGTCGGGGCGGGGGCCCGGGTGGTGGCCGGCGGCACCACGGACGGCCCCTACTTCCGGCCCACCGTGGTGGCGGACGTGAGCCGGACGAGCCGGCTCTGGACCGAGGAGATCTTCGCGCCCATCGCCCCGGTGCTGGTGGTGGACGACGACGACACGGCCGTGCAGGTCGCCAACGACACCCCCTACGGCCTGGTCGACTCGGTGCTGACCGCGGATCTGGCCCGCGGGATGCGGGTGGCCCGCCAGCTGCGGGCCGGGATGGTGCATGTCAACGACGCCACCCCGCAGGATGAGGCGCTGGCGCCGTTCGGCGGGATGGGCGCCTCCGGCCTGGGCGGCCGGTCCGGCGGCGACGCCAACCTTGAAGAGTTCACTCAGCGGCGCTGGCTCACCGTGGCGCCGGGACCTGTGCACTACCCGTACTAACGTCCGGCCCGCGGGCCGGACATCGTCCCGGGCGGCATCGCCCAGGAGGAGGGGACATGAGCGAGGCGGCACGCATCCCGTTCTCGGAGACCAAGAGCCCGGAGGCGCCGGAACGGCTGCACCGGGGTGCGCTCAGGCTGATAGACATATCCGCCTCGACCATGGCCAACATCGGCCCGGCCTACAGCTTCTACTTCGGTTTCGCCTTCCTGGTGATCACCGCTGGGGTGGCGGCGCCGCTGACCATCATCGTGGCCGGCATCGCGATCGCACTGCTCGGCAACACGCTGTCCCAGTTCTCCCGCGCCCAGCCCTCGACCGGCGGGTTCATCTCGTTCGTGGGCAAGACGTTCGGCGGCACCAGCGCGGTGACCACGGCCCTGCTCTGCGGGGTCGGCTACATCATCGCGATCTCCTCAGTGCTCGCCGTGGTCGGCGGGTTCCTGTCCATCACGCTCCAGCACTACCTGGGCTGGAACATCCCGTGGGGCATCCTCACCGTGGTGCTCACCGCGGCCTGCGTGGTGATGATGATCCGCGGCGTGGCCGTGTCCACCAAGCTGGCCGGCTTCTTCTTCGGCTTCGAGATGCTGGTGCTCGTCGTGGTGTCCGTCGTCGCTATCGTCCAGCAGCGTGGCCACCTGAGCGCGGTGCCGTTCGAGCCCAGCCACATCACGAACGGGTTCAGCGGCCTGGCGGCCGGCTTCCCGCTCGCGGTGTACTTGTTCATCGGCTGGGAGAACTCAGCGGCGCTGGCCGAAGAGACCGGCAACCCGCGGCGCAACGTGCCGCGTGCGGTATTCCTGTCCATTGGCCTGATGGTGGTCAGCTACCTGCTGTTCGCCTACGCCACCGTGACCGGCTTCGGCTACAACGGCGAGAAGCTGGGCGCGGCCACGATCCCGTTCATCACCCTGGCGGGCGGCATCACCGCCACCTTCGCGGCCTTCGCCTACCTCGCGGGCATGACCTCGACCCTCGGCGTGCTGATCGCTGCGGCCAACTCCCAGTCCCGGCTGATCTTCAACGCGGGCCGGGAGGGCCTGCTGCCGCGCTGGATCGGCAAGGTCCACCCGACCCGCCGCACGCCGATGAACGCCATCTACACCTTCGTCACCCTGGCCGGCGGCATCATCGCGATCTGGGCGCTCGGCCACTGGATCGGCGGCCACACCGGGAGCCTCGACCCGATCAACTTCTTCTTCGAGTCCTCGACGATGGGCACGATCTTGATCCTCGTCGTCTACTTCCTGTCCAACCTGGCCCTGCCGTTCTATTACCGCAAATTCCGCCCGGCCGAGTTCAGCGTGATCAAGCACGCCGTGCTGCCGGTCCTGGGCATGATCGCGATCGCCGTCCCGGTGTACTACCTGTGCAAGCCGGGTCAAGACCCGCCGTACAGCTGGTTCCCGTACGCGGCGCTGGCCATCGTGATCATCGCGGTTATCTACGCGGCCGTGCTGAGCCGTCGTGACCCCGGGCTGGGGGAGCGGGCCGGCTCGATCATCGCCGACGAGTAGCCGCGGCCTGGCGGCAACCCCGGGGCGGTCCGTTAGCGAAGGAGTGACCAGTCATGACCGATGCGGCCCTGCGCGTGGCGCAGGCACGCGGCCCAGCCTCGGCCCACCCGCTCGATCCGGCCAGCGCCGCTGAGTACGAGGCCGGGCGGCGCATCCTGGCGGCGGCGGGCCTGCTGGCCGGGCCGGTGCGGTTCGCCTACTACGGGCTGGAGGAGCCGGCCAAGGAGGAGGTGCTCGCCCAGGCCGGGCCGCCGGCGGACCGGCGGCTGCGCGCGTTCCTCATCGACGTGAGCAGCGGTGAGTCCACCGACGTCGTGGTGTCGCTGACCCGGGGTGACGTAGTCAGCGCCCGCACCCTGGATCCGCGCACCGACGGCCAGCCGCCCATCCTGGACCAGGACTTCGCCGTGGCCGAGGAGGTCGTCCGCGCGGACCCGGAATGGCAGGCGGCGATGGCCCGGCGCGGGCTGGACGACGTGACCAGGATCCGGGCCTGCCCGCTGACCGCCGGGTCGTTCGGGTTCCCGGGCGAGGACGGGCGGCGGCTGGTCCGGGTGCTCGCGTTCGTGCAGGACGGCGAGCACGGCTACGCCTGGGCGCACCCGGTGGACGGCGTGGCCGCCTACGTGGACCTGATCGAGCGGCGGGTCATCGAGCTGGTGGATGAGTTCGCGGCGCCGGTGCCGCAGGAGTCCGGTGACTACGACGACCCGGCCGTCCGGGGGCCGCACCGGACCACGCTGCGGCCCATCGA
This sequence comes from Streptosporangiaceae bacterium, assembly GCA_035642895.1. GTDB lineage: Bacteria > Actinomycetota > Actinomycetes > Streptosporangiales > Streptosporangiaceae > RYN-230. The sequence continues at coordinate 13,961 of DASQRM010000058.1, forward strand.
GATCACCCAGCCGGAGGGCCCGAGTTTCACCCTCGAGGGCCAGCTGCTGCGCTGGGAGGGCTGGTCCATGCGGATTGGCTTCGATGCCCGCGAGGGGCTGACCCTGCACCAGATCAGCGTCGGCGACGGCGGACGGGACCGGCCGGTCATCTACCGGGCGTCCATCCCCGAGATGGTCGTGCCCTACGGGGACCCGAAGTTCCGGTACTGGCAGACCTATTTCGACAGCGGCGAGTACCTGGTCGGGAAGTGGGCGAACTCGCTCGAGCTGGGCTGCGACTGCCTCGGCGAGATCGCCTACCTGGACGCGACGGTGACCGGTGACAGCGGCGAGCCGCGGACGATCCGCAACGCGATCTGCATCCACGAGGAGGACTTCGGGATCCTCTGGAAGCACACGGACATCTTCAACGGCTCGGCCCAGTCCCGCCGCCAGCGGCGCCTGGTGGTCTCGTTCTTCGCCACCATCGGCAACTACGACTACGGCTTCTACTGGTACTTCTACCTCGACGGCACGATCGAGTGCGAGATCAAGCTGACCGGCGCGCTGTTCACGGCCGCACACCCGGGCGGGAACTACCGGCACTCCACCGAGGTCGCGCCGGGCCTGGGCGCACCTGCCCACCAGCACCTGTTCAGCGCGCGGCTGGACATGGACGTGGACGGGCGGGCCAACGCGGTGGAGGAGGTGGACGTGGCCGGGCTGCCCGCCGGACCGGGCAACCCGTACGGCAACGCGCTGGTGCAGGAGGTCACCCGGCTGCGCACGGAGTCGCAGGGCGCCCGGCGGGCCGACGGCAGCCGCGGCCGCACCTGGCGGGTGGTGAGCACCGAGCAGGCCAACCGGTTCGGTCACCCCGTCGGCTACACCCTGTACCCGGAGGCGGCCCCGGTGCTGCTGGCCGCCCCGGGCTCCCAGGTGGCGGCCCGGGCCGGCTTCGCCGCGCAGCACCTGTGGGTCACCCGCTACGACCCCGCGCAGCGGTACCCAGCCGGGGACTTCGTGAACCAGCATCCGGGCGGAGCGGGCCTGCCGGACTTCATCCGCGACGACCGGGACATCGACGGGACCGACATCGTGCTGTGGCACACGTTCGGGCCGACGCACTTCCCCCGGCTGGAGGACTGGCCGGTGATGCCCGTGGCCCGGTGCGGGTTCACGCTGAAGCCAACCGGGTTCTTCGACCGCAACCCGACGCTGGATGTTCCGCCCCCGGCGCATCATTGCTGAGCCTGATCCCGCCTCTGGCCCCTGCCCGCCGGGCCGGCGATGCGCACGCCCAGGATCAGCCCGGGCTGGCGGTGGGCAGCCCGGCGTCCCGGGCCGCGGCCAGCAGCCGCTTGTCGTAGGAAACAAACGACGTGAGTTCGCGCCGCAACACCAGCGCGGAAGCCAGGTGGATCGCATCCAGCGCGCCCAGGGTCACCGGTCTGGCCCTCGCCGCCTGGCCGAGTACCTCACCGGTGAGCTCGATCTCCGCGGTGCGGCGGATGACCAGGTAGCTCTCGGGCAGGGCTGAGGGTTCGGCCCGCCACACCGCACGCGGGACCTCCACCCGGATCACTGAACTCGACACCCGGACCAGGTTGGGCTGCTCAGCAAGCCAGCTGAGGAGACCGGCCGACTCGCGCTCGGCGATGGCCAGCTTCACCAGAGCGGAAGAGTCCAGGTAGATCAATACCTTTCCTCCTCGCGCATCTTCAGCAAGATCTCCGAGGCGGTCGGCTGGCCTTCCGGCACGGCTGGCGCGGGCTCGATGTCGAGCAGGCTGCCCGGATCCTCGGCGGGCTGGATGATCCCGGCCGCGATCAGCCGTTCCAGCGGGCTCTCCACGTCCCGGGCCGGGACGAGGCGGGCGACGAGCCGCCCCCGGTTGGTGATGTCCACGGTCTGTCCCTTCTCCACGAGATCCACGTAGACGCTGGCGTGCTGGCGCAGTTCGCGGATGCCGATGCTGTGGCTGGGGGGTGCGCTGGCCCGGGCTGCGCCGGCCTTCGCTGGGCGGACCTGGCGCCCTGCCCCGTGATCGCGGCTTGTATCACTCACGGGACTACTGTAGCACATTATGTGCTACTTGGTTACGGGGCGGGCGGGGGCGGTCAAGGCATCGCCAGCATGCGGCAGGATAGAGACATGCAGCAGCCGCGGGACTTTTCGCTCTACGGCGCCGTTGACCTGGGTGCGCGGCAGGCCGCCGCGCAGCGCAGTCAGCAGGCCGCCACGCGCGCTGGCGAGCCAGATGGCTCGCCAGCGGGCAACGTGATCGACGTGACCGAGGAGACCTTCAATACCGAGGTCGTCGAACGGTCGCGGACGGTACCGGTAATCCTGGACTTGTGGGCCGAATGGTGTGGCCCCTGCAAGCAGCTCAGCCCGGTGCTGGAGAAGCTAGCCGACGAGGCCGCCGGGGATTTTGTGGTCGCCAAAGTGGATATCGACGCGAATCCGCAGTTGCGGGCGGCGTTGCAGGTGCAGAGCATCCCGATGGTCATGGCCGTCGCCGGCGGCCAGGTGGTGGACGGCTTCCTGGGTGCGATGCCGGAGGCGCAGGTGCGCCAGTGGATCGGCCAGGTCATGCAGGTCGCCGGGCAGATGGGGATGCCGGTCAGCGGCGGCGCGGAGTCCGACGGCGACTCAGCCGACGATCAGCCGGACAGCGCCCAGGCGGCCGACGGTCAGCCGGGCGGCGCCCGCGGCCCGGGCGGCCCCGGCGGCCCGGGCGGCCCCGGGATGGGGGGCGGCCCCGGTAGCGCCATGATGGCCGACCCGGCGTTCGAGGAAGCGCAGCAGGCCATGGAGCGCGATGACCTGGACGGGGCCGCCGAGGCCTTCCAGAAGGTCCTCGCGAACTCGCCCGGCAACCCGGCGGCGGCCATGGGCCTGGCCCAGGTCAACCTCATCCGCCGGGTGAGCGGCTACGACCAGGCCCAGGTGCGCCGGGCGGCGGCCGAAGACCCGGCCAACGTCGACGCGCAGTCGAGCGTGGCCGACATCGAGGTGGCCACCGGCCGGATCGAGGAGGGCTTCGACCGGCTCCTCGGCACGGTCAGGAGAACGTCCGCAGACGAGCGGGAGCGCGCCCGGGTCCATCTGATCGGCCTGTTCGACGTCTTCCCGCCCGGTGACCCGCGGGTGGCCAAGGCCCGCGCGACCCTGTCCAGCCTGCTCTTCTGAGCGCGGCGCCCGGGTCAGCGGTTGCGCGCGTCCGGCGGGGTCGCGTCGGCGATCTGCTCCAGCGCGGGCAGCGCCGCCGCGAGGGCGGCCAGCTGATCCGGGCTGAGCGTGCGCAGGTTATCGGCGAGCAGGATGGTGCTCTCCCGCCTGATCCGCTCCAGGATCGCGTGCCCCTCGGGAGTGATCACAAGCGTGCTGGCCCGGGCGTCGCCCGGCACCGGGTGGCGCTGCACGTAGTCTCGCTCTTCCAGCACGGTGACGAGCCGGGTGAGGGTCGACGGGGCGATCTTCTCGGCCGCCGCGAGGTCACCCAGCCGTAGCGGCCCGGCCTGCTCCACGGTGGCCAGGGCGGACAGCTGGGTGGGGGTCAGCCCGGCCAGCTCGTGCCGGCGCAGGCTCCGGGAGACCCGGGCGATGGCGACCCGCAGCCGGGTCACGTCGATGGGCGGCGGCCCCAGGTCGGCCGTCACCGGGACGCCCCGGCCGGCCGGGGCGGTGCGTTCTGGCGCACTGGCGGTCATTCCTCCGTCGGACACCCTTGCAGCGTACGTGCGCCGGACCCGGGTGGCGCCCAGTCCTGATCATGGGCTTGGTGGTGGCACGATTGTGTCCTGCATCGGGGCCTGGCGGAAGGCGGGATTGTTGTGTCGGTAGCACCCAGCGTGTCGTATTCGATAACCGTGCGGCTCGAGGTGCCATCGCACGGGCGGGCGGTCAGCGAGCTCACGCACGTCGTCGAGCAGGCCGGTGGCGAGGTCACCGCCCTGGACGTGAGTCCCTTCAGTCACGAACGGCTGCGCGTCGACCTGACCTGCGCCACCCGGGACACCGACCACGCCGACGCCATCGTGGCGGCGCTGAGCGAGATCGAGGGCGTGACGGTCAGCAAGGTCAGCGACCGGACGTTCCTGCTCCACCTGGGCGGGAAGATCGAGACCGCGGTCAAGATCCCGCTGCGCAACCGGGACGACCTGTCCATGGCCTACACCCCGGGCGTGGCCCGGGTCTCCATGGCCATCGCCCGCAACCCCGAGGATGTGCGCCGCCTCACCATCAAGCGGAACTCGGTGGCGGTCGTCAGCGACGGCTCTGCCGTGCTGGGGCTGGGCAACATCGGCCCGTACGCGGCCATGCCGGTGATGGAGGGCAAGGCCGCACTGTTCAAGCGGTTCGCCGGCATCGACGCCTGGCCGGTGTGCCTGGATACCCAGGACACCGACGAGATCGTGCGCACCGTCCAGATCATCGCGCCCGCCTTCGGCGGCATCAACCTCGAGGACATCAGCGCCCCCCGGTGCTTCGAGGTCGAGGCCCGGCTGCGCGAGCTGCTCGACATCCCGGTCTTCCACGATGACCAGCACGGCACCGCGATCGTGGTCCTGGCCGCCCTCACCAACGCGCTCCGGGTGGTCGGCAAGAAGCTGGGCTCGGTCCGGATCACGATCGCGGGCGCCGGCGCGGCCGGCACCGCGGTGCTCCGGCTGCTGCTCGCCTCAGGCGCCTCCGACGTGATCGTGTGCGACGACAAGGGCGCGATCTACCTGGGCCGCCCCGGGCTGGATGACAACCTGCGCTGGGTGGCCGAGCACACCAACGCGGGGCAGTACGAGGGCAGCCTGGCCGGCGCGCTGCGCGGCGCAGACGTCTTCATCGGGCTGTCCGCGCCGCGGTTGCTGACCGGCGCGGACATCGCGGCCATGAACGACGACGCGATCGTGTTCGCGCTGGCCAACCCGGATCCCGAGGTCGATCCGGACGAGGCCGCCCAGCACGCGGCCGTGGTCGCCACCGGGCGCAGTGACTACCCCAATCAGATCAACAACGTGCTGGCCTTCCCCGGGGTGTTCCGCGGGCTGCTGGACGCGCAGAGCCGGACGGTGTCCGACGACCTGCTGGTGGCGGCGGCCCGGGCGCTGGCCGGCGTGGTGTCGGCCGCCGAACTCGGCCCGCACTACATCATCCCGTCGGTGTTCAACCCCAACGTGTCCTCGGCGGTGGCGGCCGCGGTCCGGGATGCCGCCGGTGGCCGGCCGGCCCGGCCCTGAACCCGTTGTCCTGCCTCGCTGTCCCCGAGTAGCTGCCCCCGCCCGCGGTGCCTGAGCCGCTGTCCCCGAGCCGCCGGCCCCTCCCCGACGTGCCGCGGCGTGATGTCTCAAATTGGCACGAACTCGCGTGCGGGGACGCCGAAGCCTGAACAACCGCCCAGCGTCCGCCAGAATGGAGGTATGGAGGACGACCTCTCGGGGCAGCTGCTAGTCGCTACGCCGTTGCTCGGCGACCCGAACTTCCGGCGCACGGTCGTCCTCGTCGTCGAGGACGAGCCTGAGGAAGGGACGCTCGGCGTGGTGCTGAACCGCCCGACCGAGGTGCCCGTCGGGCAGGTCCTCGAATCATGGACGGACCTGGTCACAGGGCCGTCGGTGGTCTTCCGGGGCGGCCCGGTCGCCCCGAACAGCGCGCTGGCGCTGGCTATTGTGCCGGGCGATGAGGAACCGGTCGGCTGGCGGCCGCTGGACGGGTCCGCGGCGGCGTCCCGGATCGGTCTAGTCGACCTAGATGCCCCGCCCCAGCTGCTGGCGGGCGGTATCGCCTCGCTGCGGGTCTTCGCCGGCTACGCGGGGTGGGGACCGGGCCAGCTCCAGGCGGAGATCGACGAAGGTGCCTGGTACGTGCTGTCGGGTGAGCCCGCCGACGCCTTCGCGGCCGAGCCGGAGCGGCTCTGGAAGATCGTGCTGCGGCGGCAGGGGGGCAACCTCGCGATGGTGGCCAACTACCCGGACGACCCCGCGCTCAATTGACGCGGCTCCCTGATGGTGATCCCGTGAGCGCCCGGGTTCCGGGTGGCGTGCGGCGTGGGCCGCTGGCCGTCGAGGCGGTCACGGCCGGCCTGGCGTACGGGGGGCTGCTGTGCTGGGCGAGCACCGCGCTCGTGGGCAGCTTCCGCGATCAGAACCTGCCTGACCGCTACTGGCAGCCCATCCCGCTGCGTACGGACACGTCCGGGTTCATCGCCTTCCTGGTCGCCGCGGTCGGCCTGGCCACCAGCGAGTACCTGCGGCTGCGGCGGCGCCGCGCGGCGGCTACCGGCCCGCCACCGCAGCCGGCGGCCACGATGATGCTGGCCGTGGCCGAGACGGTGGCCGTCCTGGCCACCGTTCTCTTCGTCTACCTGTCGTTCAACGCGCTCATCCATCCGGCGACGCTGCAACTGCACATCACCCACCTGCTGCCCTGGCCCGCCGAGGGGACGGTGCGCGTCGAGGCCCTGCTGCTGTGTGCCTGTTCCGTCGCGGTCTGGCGGTACCTGCGGGCCCGGTACCGCTGGGTACCGGACCAGGCCCAGCCGGTGCCCGGCCCGGACCCCGCGGCGCCCGGAACCCTGCGGTAGTGGCGGCCGCGTACACTCGTGGACCGTGGCTACTGAGGTTCTGCCGGATACCGGCACCCGAGAGGACACTCGCACCACGCCGGATATCCGTCCCGGCGATGGCGACCATGAGCGGTTCGCGCACTACGTCGAGAAGAACAAGATCCTCGATAGCGCGGTGACCGGCACTCCGGTGATTGCCCTGTGCGGCAAGGTCTGGGTGCCGAACCGGGATCCCAAGCGGTTCCCGGTGTGCCCGGACTGCAAGCGCATCTACGAGTCCCTCCCGCAGGGAGACGACTAACCCCTCGCGGGTTTCCCCGCAGCCGGCGCCGGATTATCCCTAACGCTCCACCGGCGTCCCGGTGACCTGCGCCCCCGCAGCCCGCATGGCGTCGATCGACTCGGAGGTGGTGGTCGGGTCAACCCCTGCGGTCATGCCGAGCAGCGCCCGGGTCCGGAAACCCTCCTGGGCCGCGGAGATCGTCGTGGCCCGGACGCAGTAGTCGGTGGCGATCCCCACCACGTCGAGTTCGTCCACGCCCCGTTCCCGCAGCCACGCCGCGAGCGGCGTGCCCGCCTCGTCGGCGCCATCGAACGCGCTGTAGGCGGCTTCGTGCGCGCCCTTGCTGAACACCGTCTCGATGTGGGTCGTGTCCAGGTCCGGGTGGAAGTCGGCCCCCCCGGTGCCGACCACGCAGTGCCGCGGCCAGGAGTTCACGAAGTCCGGGTGAGCGGAGAAGTGACGGCCCGGGTCGATGTGGAAGTCCCGCGACGCGACCACGTAGTCATATCCGCCGGATTCCAGGTACCGGCTGATGGCCCGGGCTACCTCGCCGCCGCCCGCGACCGCGAGCGAACCGCCTTCACAGAAGTCATTCTGCACATCTACGATTACCAGCGCGCGCACCGGTCGAGCGTACGGCATCGGGGCGCCAGGGCCGGAGAAAAGCCTGGTTAGCCAGGCTCGGCCCCGACGTCGGCGGGAGCGCCCCCGGTGATCCTGATCAGCTCGGCGAACGACGTCGGGAACACCGTGTGCGCGTGACCGGCCGCCGCCCACACCACGTCGTACTTGTCCAGCCACACGTCGACCAGGGTCCGCAGCGGCTGCGGGTGGCCGACCGGGGCCACGCCGCCGATCACCTGGCCGGTGGCCGCGCGGACGAACTCCGGGTCGGCCCGGCGCACCGACGCCGCGCCGGTCATAGCCGCGACCCGGCCGGTGTCAACCCGGTGCGCCCCGCTGGTCAGGACGAGCAGCGGGGCGTCGTCGCCGCGGAAGATCAGGCTGTTGGCGATCGCCCCGACCTCGCAGCCGAGCTGGGCCGCCGCGATGGCCGCGGTCGGCGCCGGCTCGGGTAGCTCGCGGACCTGCCCGCGGACCCCTAGGGCCTGGAGCGTTTCCGCGACGCGGACGGCATTGGGATGCATGCCAGCAGGCTAGCGGTGGCTCCGTCCGGCCGCGAGCCGCTGCCTCGCGGAGGGCTCGTGGACCAGCGACCCAGAGGTGCGGAACAGGAATTCGGCGTAGTCGTCCGGCGCCTGGCCCGAATCGGGCAGGAAGCGGTCCGGGGCCAGCCTGAGCTGCGACATCGTTCGGGTGGCCTGGTTGCATTCCGTCACGACCGAGGTGATCGTGTGGGCGGCGGCGCGGACCATCGCAGACCAGTTGCGGTGATGGACTGAGAAGGACTCTGTGCTGCTCATGACCCCAGTCTTCGCCATCACGCCGGCCGCGAACAGTGGCAGTCAAGTCATATGGGGTCGAGATCCTGCCAAACACGAGGCATGATGGAGGCATGCTGAAGAACGTAGCCGTAGTGATCCTGAACGGTTTCACCCCTTTCGAGCTGGGCGTGCTCTGCGAGGTGTTCGGCGTCGACCGGACCGACGACGGGCTGCCCGCCTACGACTTCGCCGTGGTCTCGGGCGAAACGGTGACGAGGGCCGGGGCACCCGCCCCGCTCACCTCGTCGACAGGCTTCACCGTGACCACGCCCTATGGCCTGGAGCGGCTGCAGGAGGCTGACCTGGTGGCCGTGTCGGCCGTCGGTGACGGCCACTTGCAGATGTACACCTCCAGCCAGTTCCCGGCGCCGCTGATCGACGCGCTGCGGGCCACCGTGGACCGCGGGGCCCGGGTGCTCAGCGTGTGCAACGGCGCGTTCGTGCTCGGTGCGGCCGGGCTGCTGGACGGGCGGCACTGCACCACCCACTGGCGGCATGCCCCCGACCTCGCGCGGGAGCATCCGTCGGCGATCGTCAACCCGGATGTGCTGTACGTGGACGAGGACCCGATTATCACCAGTGCGGGCACGGCGGCCGGCATCGACGCGTGCCTGCACCTGGTCCGCAAGGAGCAGGGCAGCCGGGTGGCGAACGGGATCGCGCGGCGGATGGTCATCCCGCCGCATCGTGACGGCGGGCAGGCCCAGTACGTGGACCGGCCGGTCGCCGTGCCCGCCTGCGACACGCTCGGTGAGGTCATCAGCTGGATGCAGCGTCACCTCGGCGAGCCGGTCACGGTCCGCCAGCTGGCGGACCGGGCCCGGATGTCGGAGCGCACCTTCGCCCGGCGGTTCGTGCAGGAGACCGGGACCACGCCGCTGCGCTGGCTGACCGGCCAGCGCATCCTGCTGGCCCAGGAACTGCTGGAGGAGACGACCGAGACGGTTGACGTTATTGCGGACCGGGCCGGGTTCGGCAACGCGGCCACGCTGCGGCACCACTTCCGCGCCTGGCGCGGCACCACTCCGCAGGCCTACCGGCACGCGTTCCGCCCGGGCGAGATCCTGGAAGGCCGGGACGCCATCCCGGCCTGATCCGCGCCTACTCGTCGTCCGGCGGCACGAACACGGTGGGGATCGCCGGGTAGCCCCGGGACAGCTGCAGCGCGTGCACCGGCAGCTCGGCCAGGGCTGTGCGGTGCCGCTCCCGTGCCGCGTCCAGTGGCTCCTGGCCGACGATCTCGCCGCCCCGGACCAGCGGGCGCAGCAACGCCCGCTGCCGCACCGCGCCGGTGCCGGTAATACCCAGGTCGGGGGTGGGCCCCCGGTCGGCCCTGGTGATCAGCTCGGCCGACGCCACGCCGTCCTCGTCGAACTGCCGGAACGCCCACTTGCGGCCACCCCGGCCCGGCTTGCCGACCGACCGCTTGGCCACGGGCTGCAGCGTCCCCTCACCGTCGTCTTCCCTGGCCCGGGCCACGAGCTTGTAGACCAGCGCCGCGGTGGGCGCCCCGGAGCCGGTGACCAGGGAGGTCCCGACCCCGTACCCGTCGACGGGGGCGGCGGCCAGCGCTGCGATCGAGTACTCGTTGAGGTCGCCGCTGAGCACGATCCTGGTATCCCGCGCGCCCAGTTCGTCCAGCAGGTCGCGGACCTGCCGGGCCACCATCGGGAGGTCGCCGCTGTCGATGCGGACCGCGCCCAGGCCCGGTCCGGCCAGTTCCACCGCGGTGCGCACCGCGCGGCCCACGTCGAACGTGTCCACGAGCAAGGTAGTGCCCTTGCCGAGCGCGGTCAGCTGGGCCGCGAAGGCGTCCCGCTCGCTGTCGTGGACCAGGCTGAACGCGTGCGCGCTGGTGCCGCTGGTGGGGATGCCGTAGTCCCGCCCGGCCTCCAGGTTCGAGGTGGACGAGAAACCGCCGATATAGGCGGCCCGGGCACTGGCCACGGCGGCCATCTCGTGGGTGCGGCGGCCGCCCATCTCGATGATGGGCCGCTCGTCCGCGGCGTTGACCATCCGGGACGCGGCCGAGGCGATCGCCGTGTCATGGTTGAGGATGGACAGCACCAGGGTCTCCAGCACGACCGCCTCGGAGAACGGCGCCTCCACCACCAGGATCGGCGAGCCGGGGAAGTAGCAGTCGCCTTCGCCGTAGCCCCAGATGTCCCCGCGGAAGCGGTAGGACTCCAGGTAGCTCAGGGCGCCCTCATCCACCACGTGGTTATCGCGCAGGAACGCGAGCTCGTCCGGCCCGAAGCGGAACTCCTGCAGGGCCTCGAGCAACCGGCCAGTGCCGGCGACCACGCCGTACCGGCGTCCGTGCGGGAGAGCCCGGGCGAACACCTCGAAGACGGCGCGCCGCCCCGCCGCCCCGCTGCGCAGCGCGGCGGTCAGCATGGTGAACTCGTAACGGTCGGTAAGCAGCGCCGTGCTGGCCCCGCGGGGAACAGTCGTCACGAGCAAGAGACTACGGAGGTCGTGGCAGGCGCACGCCGCCGGGCTGCGACACTAGAAGGCGGTGCGTGAGGAGGTGAGCGCCGGTGAGCGTGGCACCAGCAGAAGTGGAACGCCCGGAGACGCATGAGGAAGTCGTCCCCGACACACCGTGGGTCACCATCGTGTGGAACGACCCGGTGAACCTCATGTCCTATGTGACCTACGTGTTTCAGCAGGTGTTCGGCTATTCCAAGCGCAAAGCCGAAAAGCTCATGCTCGACGTGCACCACAAGGGCAGGGCCGTGGTCTCGTCCGGGACCCGGGAGTCCATGGAGCATGATGTGGAAGTGCTGCACGGGTATGGATTGTGGGCCACCGTGAGTCACGATAAGTGAGCATCAGACGCAAACGGGGCGCAAGTGACTCCGAAGAGGCCGGTGCGGCCCTGAACGGCTTCCGCGGCGTGCGCGGCGGCGGGGCCAGCGCCACCTTCGTGCCGTCCCAGGCCGGGATTATCCGCTCCCTGGTCAGCCAGATCGCCGAGCTGGTCGGCAGCGAGCCGAGTCCCGGCGAGCCAGCTGCCGGGGAGCCGACGCTGACCGACGACGCGTTCACCGGCCGCGCTCCCGGCCAGGCCACTGACCGGGCTGGCTCTGACCCGGAGCAGCCGCCTGATCCCCTGGACGACCTGGCCCGGCTGCTCGGCCAGACCGGCCCCGCCACTCCGCCCGACGACCCGGTGCTGGCCCGCCTGCTGCCCGACGCCTACGCCGATGACACCGAGGCGGCGGGTGACTTCCGCCGGTTCACCGAGCAGGAACTCCGCAACGGCAAGGCGGCCGCGGCCCGCACCGTGCTGGCCACGCTGCCCGAGGAGGGCGGCCGGGTCCGGCTGTCGGAGGAAGAGGCGCAGGTCTGGCTGCGGGCCCTGAACGATGTGCGGCTGGCCCTCGGGGTCCGCCTGTCGATCACCGAGGATTTCGACGCCCGGGCGGCGGACCTCGACCCGGCCGACCCCCGTTCCGCGTACATGTGGATCTACGACTGGCTCACCTTCCTGCAGGAGACCCTGGTCCGGGCCCTCTCGTAACTGCGGCCCGGACGGCCGGGCCTGAGCCCCGCCGGCCAGGCCCTACCCCGGCGGTACCCTCAGATCCATGCTGACGCTCCACTCCGCGCTGCGGGACAAGATCGTGGCGCACGCCCGTGCGGACCACCCGGACGAGGCCTGCGGGGTGATCGCCGGGCCGGCCGGCCAGGACCGCCCGGAGCGCTTCATCCCGATGCTGAACGCCCAGCGCTCACCCACGTTTTATGAGTTCGACTCGCTGGAACTGCTCCGGGTCTGGCGGGAGATGGATGACCGGGACGAGGAGCCGTCCGTCATCTACCACTCGCACACCGCGACCGAGGCCTATCCGTCGCGGACCGACATCAGTTACGCAAACGAGCCGGGCGCCCACTACGTCCTGGTCTCGACCCGCGACCCGGACACCGTGGAGTTCCGCTCGTTCCAAATCGTGGACGGGACGGTGACCGAGGAGGAAGTCCGGATCACCGATTAACCCCGCCGGGTGATCCGCCGGTGGTGACCCCGCGGCCGCCGGCCTGGAATGATCGCGGGGGGCATCCGGTTGGCATCCGGTGACGGCCGTCACCGCCCGCGCCGGCCCAGACGCCCGCAGAGACCGACCGCCTCACCCTGGAGTGTTGTTCATGGCCATCGAAGTCCGTATCCCGACGATCCTGCGCACGTATACCGGTGGCGCCAAGGCGGTGGAGGGCTCGGGCGGAACCATCGCCGAGCTCATCGGTGACCTCGACACCCGGTACGGCGGGCTCCGCGACCGGCTGCAGGACGAGTCCGGGCTGCGCCGGTTCGTCAACGTCTACCTCAACGATGAGGACGTGCGCTTCCTCGGCGGCCTCGAGACGCCGGTCAAGGACGGCGACACGGTGACCGTGCTGCCGGCCGTGGCGGGCGGGGCGGGCTGACCCACCCCGGGAGAGCGCATGCGTTACGACTCACTGCTCGACAGCCTCGGTCACACCCCTCTGGTGGGGTTGCCGAGGCTGTCTCCCGCCGCCGACGTGCGGCTGTGGGCCAAGCTGGAAGACCGCAACCCCACCGGCTCGGTCAAGGACCGGGCCGCGTTCTTCATGATCGAGCAGGCCGAAAAGGATGGCCTGCTCGCCCCGGGGACCACGATCCTCGAACCCACCTCCGGGAACACCGGGATCTCCCTGGCCATGGTCGCGCACCTGCGCGGCTACACGATGATCTGCGTGATGCCAGAAAACACCTCGGCGGAGCGGCGCCAGATCCTGGAGATGTTCGGGGCGCGGATCATCTTCTCACCGGCGGCGGGCGGGTCCAACGAGGCCGTCCGGGTCGCCAGGCAGCTGGCTGAGGAGCACCCCGACTGGGTCATGCTCTACCAGTACGGCAACGAGGCCAACGCCCGGGCCCACTACGAGACCACCGGCCCGGAGATCCTCGCCGACCTGCCTGGCATCACGCACTTCGTGGCCGGGCTCGGTACTACCGGGACCCTCATGGGCACCGGCCGGTTCCTGCGTGAGCGGGTCCCGGACATCTCCATCGTGGCCGCCGAGCCCCGGTACGGCGAGCTGGTCTACGGCCTCCGCAACATCGACGAGGGCTTCGTGCCCGAGCTGTACGACGAATCGGTGCTGACCACCCGGTTCTCGGTGTCGTCGAAGGACGCGCTGCGCCGGACCCGGGAACTGCTCGACCAGGAGGGCATCTTCGCCGGCATCTCGGCCGGCGGCGCCCTGCACGCGGCCCTGGGCATGGCGGCCAAAGCCCAGGCGGCGGGGGAGCGCGCCGACATCGCGTTCGTGGTCGCCGACGGCGGCTGGAAGTATCTCTCCACCGGCGCCTACTCCGGGACGCTGGCTGAGGCCGAAGCGCGGCTCGAAGGCCAGCTATGGGCCTGATCGTCGCCGCAACGAACACCGTCCTCCCGCCTCCCTCTCCCCGCCGCAGCGCCGTGCACCGCAGCGTCAGCGGTTGATGGGCGCCTTCGACGAGGCCATCGCCGCCCGGCCGGTCGGCGAAGGCCGGTACGAGATCCGGCCCGACGAGCGCTTCGCCATCGCCGGCGCGGTGAACGGCGGAGTGCTCCTGGCCTCGATGCTGCGGGCCGTGCTGGACGCCTCCCCGCACCCGTACCCCATCGCCACCAGCGCGCACTTCCTCCGGGCGCCCCGGCCCGAGCCTGCGCAGGTCGAGGTGGAGTGGCTGAAGCAGGGCAAGGTCGCCGCCACCGCCCGGGCCACCCTGGTCCAGGGGGGGCGGCCCGTGCTGGAGACCACGGTCACCACCGGCGCCCTGGGCGACCCTGACGACGCGGGCGCCCTGTCCTGGACCGGCGAGCCACCCCGGCTGCCGCCCCTCGAGGAGTGCCACGACATCCAGGACGCCCAGGGACCACGGGCCTTCAGCGGCTATGCGAAACAGGTCGACATCCGGCTCGACCCGGCGACCCTGGGCTGGATGCGGGGCCAGCCGTCCGGCACGCCCGAGATGCGCGGGTACTTCCAGCTCCGCGAACCCTGGGTGCCCGACGCCTACCTGCTCGCGCTGGCCGTGGACTGCCTGCCCCCGGTGGTGTTCGGCCTGCGCGTGGTGGGCTGGTCGCCCACCGTCGAGCTGACCTGGCACATGCGGGCGGTCCCCGCGCCGGGCGTGCTGCGGGTCGCGGCCCGGTGCCGGCACGTGAGCGGCGGCTGGTTCGACGAGGAGGCGGAGGTCTGGGACAGCGCGGGGCGCCTGGTCGCGCAGAGCCGCCAGATCGCCCTGGTCGGCCGGTCCGGCCGGTCCTGACCGCTCCGGCCTTCCGGCCCGCCTAGGCCCCGGGCCCGGGGCTCCGCGCCAGCCTCGCCCGGGGCTCCGGCGCGCCGGTCAGCGCGCCCGCCCCCTCAACCTTCAGCGGGCGCGTACCCTGAGTGCCCGTGCGCCTCACCGTCATCGGATGCTCCGGGTCGTTCCCCGGCCCGGACAGCCCGGCCTCCTGTTACCTCATCGAGGAACAAGGCTTCCGGCTCCTGCTCGACCTGGGCAGCGGGGCCCTCGGGGCCTTGCAGCGGCACGCGAGTCTCTACGAGATTGACGCGGTCTGCCTGTCTCACCTGCATCCCGACCACTGCCTCGACATGACCGGCTACTGGGTGGCCCGGACCTACTCGCCGGATGCCCCTCACCCCCGGATTCCGGTGTACGGCCCGCCGGGCACCGCGCGGCGGCTGGCCCGGGCCCAGGGCGTGGCCAGGGACGAGGAGATGACCGGGGCGTTCGACTTCCGGGACCTGCAGCCGGGACCGCTGGAGATCGGGCCGCTGCGGCTCACGCTGGCCCACATGAATCACCCGGTGGAGACGTTCGGCTTCCGGTTCGAGGCCGGCGGTGCGGTGCTCGCCTACTCCGCCGACACGGGGGAGTCGGCCGACCTGGTGACCCTGGCCCGGGACGCCGACGTGCTGCTCAGCGAGGCGTCGTTCCTGCAGGGACCAGACCTGCCCGAGGGGCTGCACCTGACCGCCCGCCAGGCCGCGGAGCACGCCACGAGAGCGGGCGCCCATCGCCTGCTGCTGACCCACCTGGTGCCCTGGAACGATGGCGACCGCAGCCGCGACGAGGCGGCTCCCGCCTTCGACGGCCCGCTCACCCTGGCCACGTCGGGCCTGGTCGTGGACCTGAGCTGAGCCAGTTCCGGGGGCTCAGGACTTAGGATGCTCAGGCATGCGGGTACTCGTGACCGGCGGTGCCGGGTTCATCGGCTCTCACCTCACCGACGCCTTCCTGGCCCGGGGCGACGAGGTGATCGTGGTCGACGACCTGTCCACTGGCCGGGCCGGACGTCTCGATGAGCACGCCTGGCTGCACAAGCTCAGCATCACCGACGCCGTCTCACTTGGCGAGATCGTCCGGGGGACCCGGCCGGAACTGATCTGCCACCTGGCCGCCCATGTCGACGTCCGGACGTCGGTGGACGCCCCCGCCCAGGACGCCCAGGTCAACGTGCTCGGGACGGTCAATGTGCTGGAGGCGGCCCGCGCGACCGGGGCGCGGGTGCTGTTCAGCTCCTCCGGCGGCATCCTCTACGGCCGCAACGCCGCGATCCCGTCCCGGGAGGACGTACTGCCGCTGCCCGAGTCGCCGGCGGGCATCGCCAAGTACTGCGCCGAGCAGTACATCGGGCTGTACAACCGGCTGCACGGTACCCGGCACTCCATCATGCGGCTGGCCAACGTGTACGGGCCCCGCCAGGACCCCAGCGGCGACGCCGGGGTCATCCCCATCTTCTGCGGGTTCGTCCTGGCCGGGGAACCCCCGCCGCTCTACGGCGATGGCTCACAGACCCGCGACTACGTGTACGTCGGCGACGCGGTCAGCGCCTTCCTCGCCGCCGCGGACGTCGGGCGCCCCGGGACGTGGAACATCGGCACCGGGGTCGAGGTCAGTGTGCTGGACATCGTCGCGATCATCGGCCAGGTGGCGGGGCATCCCATCACGACCCGGCCCGGGGAGCCCCGGGCCGGGGAGTTGCTGCGCAGTTCGCTGTCCGTGGACCGGGTGACCAGGGACCTGGACTGGCGGGCGAGGGCCCCGTTGGCCGAGGGCATCGGCCGCGTGTACCGCTGGATCCAGGCCGGCGCCCCCGACCGCGCCAGGTGTTAGCCCGGGGGGCGACCCCCCGGGACCGCTCTGCTAGCCCGGGGGCCCGAGCCCCCGGACCCGCTCTGCCGCCTGGGGGCCCGAGGCCCCCGGAACCCCCCACTTGACCGCCCCGGCATGCACCTTGTGTGCGGCGGGTGCCGGGTTAGTCGCCGGCTCGGCGAGGACACGCCTGCGGCGCGCCTCCCCTCCCCGGCGAGCCGGCGCGCCTGCTGAGCCGTCGTGGCCCGCGTCGCGGCTCCCAGTCCGTCAGTCGGCGCCGCCCCGGCTGAACGCCACCCGGATCTCGTCCACGACCTGGGCTGGGGCCCGGGTGATCTGCGGCCAGGTGAAGTGCACGACCTCATAGCCCGCGGCGCGCAGCCGCGCGTCGCGCTCCAGCTGGGTCCGGGCCCGGGCCGGAGTCTGGTACTTGGCCGCCCCGTCGGCCTCGCCGATCGTGTTGTAGCGCCGCCAGAGGAAGTCCACCCGGCCGATGATCTCGCCG
>DASQRM010000059.1:0-10353 GCA_035642895.1 Streptosporangiaceae bacterium
GCCGGGCCGGACGAGGGCGAGCTTCCCGCTGCGCCCAGCTGACCCGCCGCGCGCCCATCCGACTCATCCGCAACGAAAACCACCGGACCCGACGGGGTCCAGAAAGCAACCATGGACGACAAGCTCACCCGAAAGAGCCAAGAGGCAGTGTCGGCCGCCGTCCGGCGGGCGACCACCGAGGGCAACCCGCACGTGGAACCGCTGCACCTGCTGGCCGCGCTGGTCAGCCAGGAGGGCGGCATCGCGGCGCCGTTGCTGCGCGCCGCCGGGGCCGACCCGGCCGCGGTGCTCCGCAGCACGGAAGACCAGATCGCCCGGCTGCCCAAGGCCGCGGGTACCACGGTCAGCGCGCCGGACACGGCGCGGCCGCTGTCCCTGGCCCTGGCCACCGCGGCCAAGCGGGCCCGGGAGATGGGCGATGAGTACGTCTCGACCGAGCACCTGCTGGTCGGGCTGGCCACCGACGGCGGCCAGGCCGCGGACGTGCTGCGCAAGGCCGGTGCCGGCCCGGACGAGCTGCTCGGCGCGTTCGAGAAGGTCCGCGGGCACGGCCGGGTCACCACGGAGAACCCGGAGGAGACCTACCAGGCCCTGGAGAAGTACGGGATCGACCTGACCCAGCAGGCCCGTGACGGTGCCCTCGACCCGGTCATCGGCCGGGACGCGGAGATCCGCCGGGTGATCCAGGTGCTGTCCCGCCGGACCAAGAACAACCCGGTGCTGATCGGGGAGCCCGGCGTGGGCAAGACCGCGGTCGTCGAGGGCCTGGCCCAGCGGATCGTGGCCGGGGACGTGCCCGAGTCGCTGCGCGGCAAGCGGCTGGTCGCCCTGGATCTGGCCGCCATGGTGGCCGGGGCCAAGTACCGCGGCGAGTTCGAGGAGCGGCTCAAGTCCGTCCTGAACGAGATCAAGCAGAGCGACGGGGAGGTCATCACCTTCATCGACGAGCTGCACACGGTGGTCGGAGCGGGCGCCGCCGAGGGCGCGATGGACGCGGGCAACATGCTCAAGCCCATGCTGGCCCGCGGCGAGCTGCGCATGGTCGGCGCGACCACGATGGACGAGTTCCGCGAGCGGATCGAGAAGGACCCCGCCCTGGAACGCCGCTTCCAGCAGGTCTTCGTGGGCGAGCCGTCGGTAGAGGACACCATCGCGATCCTGCGCGGGCTGAAGGGCCGGTACGAGGCCCACCACAAGGTGCAGATTTCTGACGCGGCCCTGGTCGCGGCGGCGGCCCTGTCCGACCGCTACATCACCGCCCGGTTCCTGCCGGACAAGGCCATCGACCTGATCGACGAGGCCGCGTCCCGGCTCCGGATGGAGATCGACTCGCGGCCGGTCGAGATCGACGAGCTGCAGCGGTCCGTGGACCGGATGAAGATGCAGGAGATGGCGCTGGCCAAGGAGGCCGACCCAGCCAGCAAGGAGCGGCTGGAGCGGCTCCGCGCCGACCTGGCCGACCGGCAGGAGCAGCTGACCGCGCTGCTGGCCCGCTGGGAGCGGGAGAAGTCCAGCCTGAACAAGGTGGGCGAGCTCAAGCAGCAGCTGGACGAGCTGGAAGGCCAGGCGGAGCGGGCCGAGCGGGACGCCGACTTCGAGGCCGCTTCACGGCTGAGGTACGGGGACATCCCCAAGCTGGAGGCCGAGATCGCCGCGGCCACCGCCGCCGCGGCCAGCAACGACACTCCCGTCACCGGGGGCGCCGAGGCGCCGATGGTCAAGGAGGAGGTCGGCCCGGACGACGTGGCCGATGTGGTGGCCTCCTGGACCGGGATCCCCGCCGGGCGGCTGCTCGAGGGTGAGACCGGCAAGCTGCTGCGGATGGAAGAGGAACTGGCCAGCCGCATCATCGGCCAGGGCCGGGCCGTCCAGGCCGTGGCCGACGCGGTGCGCCGGTCGCGGGCCGGTGTGGCCGACCCGGACCGCCCGATGGGGTCGTTCCTGTTCCTCGGGCCCACCGGCGTGGGCAAGACCGAGCTGGCCAAGGCGCTGGCCGAGTTCCTGTTCGACGATGAGCGGGCCATGGTCCGCATCGACATGAGCGAGTACGGCGAGAAGCACTCGGTGGCCCGGCTGGTCGGCGCGCCGCCCGGCTACGTGGGCTACGAGGAGGGCGGCCAGCTGACCGAGGTGGTCCGGCGGCGTCCCTACTCCGTGGTGCTGCTCGACGAGGTGGAGAAGGCCCACCCAGAGGTCTTCGACATCCTGCTCCAGGTCCTCGACGACGGCCGGCTGACCGACGGCCAGGGCCGGACCGTGGACTTCCGGAACACGATCCTGATCCTGACCTCCAACCTCGGGTCCCAGTACATCGCGGACCCGGCGCTGAACGACGAGGCCAAGCGCGTCGCGGTGATGAAGGTGGTGCAGGCCACGTTCAAGCCGGAGTTCCTGAACCGGCTGGACGACGTGATCCTGTTCGACTCACTGAACACCGAGGAACTCAGCCGGATCGTGGACCTGCAGGTGGCGCGGCTGGGCAAACGGCTGGCCGACCGGCGGCTGACCCTCCACGTCACCCCCGGGGCGCGGGAGTGGCTGGCGCTCACCGGGTTCGACCCGATCTATGGCGCACGGCCACTGCGCAGGCTGATCCAGTCAGCGATCGGCGACCAGCTGGCCCGGGCCCTGCTGTCCGGCCAGATCACCGACGGGGACCGGGTCGAGGTCGACCTGGACCCGGCGTCGGACGCCCTGATCGTGCGCCGGGCTCAGCTGTCCCCGGCCGGGGTGGCCGGGCCGGACGGGAGCTCGTCCAGCAGCCGGTCGTAGTCGTCCTCGGGCAGGCCGAGGTCGATGCGGATCCGGTAGCGCAGCGAGAGCAGCAGCCGTAGCTCGGTCGGATCCCCGTTGGCGGAGAACTGGGCCGGCTGGGCCGGAGGCCGGGCCGGCGCGTCCGGATCCCAGCCGGGGCCCAGCCGGCCCAGGCACAGCCCGACCCCGGTGGTCGCCCAGCGCAGCGCGCCCTGCAGGTCCGACCGCTCGACCAGCAACTCGGCGACCAGGTCGCAGAGCCGCGGATCGTCCGGCTTCTCCTGCTCGATCTGCTCGATCAGCGCATCGGCCTCGTCCGGCTTGTCCATCATGAACAGCGCGCGAGCCAGTGGCACCCGCGGGTCGACGAACGCCGCGCCGCCGTCCGCCAGCGCCTGCCGGAACTCCTGCGCCGCGGCGGCTGGCTCGTCGGCGAGCAGCCACTGCTCGCCCGCGCGGAGGAGGGCCTCGGAGCGTGGGAACTCCTCGGTCTGGGTGCCAGTGGCGGCCAGACTGATCATGTGCTCTGCGGCCGTGCGGTGATCACCACTCGCCGCGGCATCGAACTCAATCGCATCGAACATGTCGCGCGTCAGCATCACCACGTCCGGGGACGTACCCAACCCGGGACCCCTTCCAACGCCACGAACGAACTCAAGGTACGGGGAAACGACGTTATCTGCGCGAACGCTCCAGCGCGTCCCAGAAGCCGCGACGCAGGGCATGCCTGGTCTCGTCGTGCAGCAGCGAATCGATCGGCAGCGCCGAGTCCTGGAGCAGCCTGGCCTCCAGGTCCGACGGCATCCGCGGCTTGCGGGCCAGGACGGCCTCCAGCCACAGTGCCGGGGCCTCCCGGGCCACGGACTGGCCGAATTCGAAGCCCTCGGCGTGGGCGGCCTGGACCGCGTCGGCGAGCGGCATCCCCTGGCCCGGGACCGGAGTTGGCTGCCCGGGAGCTTGCGGCCCCGGGGGCTGCGGCGGCGGAGCCTGCGGCGGCACCTGCGTCTGCGGCCCGGGGCTTTGCGGCGGGCCATAAGGCCCTTGCGGCGGGACGTAGGACGACCCCGGATTCTGGCCTGATCCGGCGGGCGCGGGCGGAGGATACGGCTGCCCGGGCATCATCTGCTCCGAGGGCAGCACGCCGTAGGGGCCCGGCTGGTACGGCCGGGACGGGACGTCCTGGGCCGGGCCGTGGAACGAGGATGGCGGCGCCTGGTACAGGTTCTGCTCATTGGCCGGGGGCTGCGCATGAGCGCCCCGCACCCGCGGGTCCGGCAGTCCCGGAGGTGACGACGGCGGGGGCGCGGGCGGCGCCGCGTGCAGGCCCGGCATGCTCTGCTGTCCCGGCATGCCCTGGTGGCCGGGCATGTTCTGGCCCATGCCCGGCGGGCCCTGATCCGGCTGGCCCTGACCTGGGATGGTCTGACCGGCCATGCTCTGGCCCGGCTGGCCCTGACCTGGCAGGCCCTGACCTGGCAGGCCCTGGCCCGGGATGGTCTGGCCCGCCATGCTCTGCTGGCTGTTCCCGTTCTGCTGGGCCGGCCCCCCCTGGCCCGGCATCCCCGGGGCGGGGAGGGACTGGGGCGGCAGGCTCGGCGGCGCGTAGGACTGCGGCGGCATCGCCTGTTGTCCCGCCATGGACTGCTGACCCGGTCCGGGCATGCCTGGCTGAGCGGGAACGCCGCCCAGGCCCGGCTGGCTGCCCAGGCCCGGCTGGCCCGGCTGGTCCTGCTGCCCTGGAACTCCCGGCTGTCGCTGGGCCGGGTTCGAGTTCGGGTTGGGTCCGGGGTTTCGTTGCGGCTCGGAAACGCCCGGCTGCGCCTGCAGTCCTGAGGCAGCCTGCAGATTCTGTGCACTCTGCGGCGGGACTCCCGGGTCCGGCGCGCTGGCGGGCGCGCGCGACGGTGCGCTCGCGCTGCGGGCGGCCTCCATGGACTGGCGCTCGATGGACCCGGGTGGCTCGCGCCGCGGCAACGGGGACGGGGCACCGCCCGGCTGGGCGCCCGGAAGCTGGGTGCCCGGGAACTGGGCACTGGGAAGCTGGGCGCTGGCGGGCTGGGCGCCCGGCTGCGCCGCACGCTGATACTCCGCCACCACGGGCGCGGTGTAGATCGCGGGCGGGGCCGGATGTGACCCGGCCGACAGGGCCTGCTGGCCCAGCGGGCCGGCCACCGTGCCGTGCCCATTGGTGAGAGCGCGGGCCGCGGACACGGCCAGCGGGTAAGGCTCCTCGCTGCCCAGCGAGTCGGTCCTGGCGACCAGCTGGGTAAAGGGGCGCAGATGCCCCTCGCCAATCTCGATGATGTCGTCGCATTCCTGGCGGAGGCTGCGGGAAATGGTCCAGTTGCCGCCCACCGTGATGTGCACGATCGTCACCCGGATACCGAGGTCTTGCACATCGGCGACGACCTGGGCCAGGTCTTCCTCCGCACTGACCAGAAGGGCATCACTGATGGCGTTGTTGCGGGCCAGGGTGGTGAGGTCGCGGCGGATCTCGCTCTCCACGCCCTCCCGCCGCCCCGGCCGGGTCCGGCCCAGCCGCAGCTTCAGCCCGGGAAGGTCAGCGAGTGAGTCATGCTCGGAAGTCCGCCGGCCTTCGACCGAGGCCTCGTACCAGTAGCAGCGAAGCAGCGGGCGTCCAGTTCTCTCCCGGGCGATGCTGCCCATGAACGACAGCAGCCCGGCGTAATCCCAGGATACGGACTCTCGGTGGCGGGTTCCGTGGACGGCCATCGCGCCATCCGCCAGCACGTAGCCCGCGTCCACGAACAGCGCGCACCGATCCACGCGACACCGTCCTTTCCTCGACGCGAGACGTTACCAGCGCCCAGCCAACCGCGGGATGGATCGCGGCAGGTCGCGAGGTTATCCGCGACCCGGGGCGTCCGCTCTCGGCAAAAGCGCCCCCGGCAATTGCATCTGGCCCGGCTAATCTTCGGCCATGCGACTTCTTGTTCTCGGGGGTACCCGGTTCCTGGGGCGTGCCATCGTGGACGAAGCGATCCGGCGTGGCTACGACGTCACGACCTTCTCGCGGGGGCTGAGCGGCGAGCCCCGGCCGGGTGCCGAGGCACTGCATGGAGACCGTACCAACTCCACGGACCTGCTCAGGCTGGCTGAACGAGATTTTGATCTGGTCATCGACACCTCGGTGATCGCTCCTCGGCACGTGGCCGCATCCGCCCGGTTGCTGGCCCCGCGAGTCCGCCACTACACGTACGTCTCCACGCTCTCGGTCTACGCCGGCTTCGGTGAGGTGCCGGTCAGCGAGGAGTCCCCGGTGCTCGACGGATCGCCCGACGCGGACGGTTCTGTCGAGGAGCTCGGGTACGGCGAGCTCAAGGTCGGCTGTGAGCGCGCCGTGGAGGAAGCCCTGCCCGGCCGGTGCCTGATCGCCCGTCCTGGTTTGCTGGTGGGCCCGCACGAGAACATCGGGCGGCTGCCCTGGTGGCTGATCAGGATCGCGCGCGGCGGGACGGTCATCGCCCCGGGCGAGCCTGACCGGCCGCTGCGGGTGACCGACGCCCGCGACCTCGCCGCCTGGCTGGTGGACAACACCCGCCGGGGCATCCCGGGTGTGGTCAACGTGCCCGGGGCGGGGGGCACCACGTTCGGGGCGTTGCTGACGGACTGCGGCGAGGCCACCGCGGCGGACCGGGCGCGGGGCACCGCCTGGGCTGGCGCTGGCCAGTACGGGCCGCTGCAGCTCCGCTGGGTGCCGGACCAGGTGCTGCTGGCGGCGGGCGTGGAGCCCTGGACGGAGCTGCCGATGTGGGCGCCGGAGACCCCGGAGTTCGCGGCGCTCTGGGACGTCACCGGCGACCGCGCGCTGCGAACCGGCCTCCGCTACCGGCCGCTCAGCGACACCGTCCGGGACACCTGGGGCTGGCTGCGTCGCGACGCGGCCGCTCACGGGGGCGAGATGACGTTCCAGCAGCGGCCCGGGATGGGCCTGGATCCGGCCAAGGAGCAGGAGATCCTGGCCAGCCTGGATTGAGCCCCGCCCCGGGGCGCGGCGCCTGGCTGGGTAGGCTCGCGACCGTGAGCGACCGTGATGACCTGCTTCAGATGATCAAGGACAAGGCCGTGGTGCACGGTGACTTCGTGCTGTCCTCCGGCCAGCGGGCGACCTGGTACATCGACCTGCGCCGGATCCTGCTCAGCGGGCAGGCGGCGCCGCTGGCTGGCCGGGTGATGCTCGACCTCACCGCCGGCCTCGATTATGACGCGGTCGGCGGCCTCACGCTCGGCGCTGACCCGGTGGCGACGGCGATGATGCACGCGGCCAGCGCCGCGGGCCAGCCGCTGGATGCGTTTGTGGTGCGCAAGGAGGGCAAGGCGCACGGCCTGCAACGGCGTATCGAGGGCCCGGACGTCGCCGGGCGCCGGGTGCTCGCCGTGGAGGACACCTCGACCACCGGCGGGTCCGTGCTGACCGCGGTGGACGCCCTGCGCGAGGCCGGGGCGGAGGTCGTGGGCGTGGCCGTCATCGTCGAACGCGGCGCCCGGGAGCCGGTGACCGCGCGGGGCCTGCCCTACCTGGCCGCCTACGACATGGGCGACCTGGGCCTGGGCTGATCGTCCTGGGGCGCGGTGCGGCTGGTGTCCTGGGACGCTGTGCCGCTGGTCTCCTGGGATGCGGTGCGGCTGTGCCGCGGTCCGCGGCGGCCGCCCGCAGCCGGGCCGCCTGACGTGGGGGTGCGGGTGGCCGGACCGGTCACGGCGGGGTTGCCCAGGGCGGCCTCTTTGCGGAACTCACGCAGCCGGTACATCACGAACGCGGCGATGGCGATGACCGCCACGGCCGCGATCGCGTACCCGGCCAGCGCGATGCCGTGCGCGATGCTCTGCCAGGTACTGCTCAGGCTGTAGCCGATCAGCGAGATGGCGGTCACCCAGACGGCCGTGCCGATGAAGCTGAGCACGCCGAACAGCAGCGCGGGCATCTGGCTGAAGCCGGCCACAATCGATACGAACGTGCGCACCACCGGCAGGCAGCGGCCCACCGGGAGCGCCCATGCGCCCCGGCCGGCGAAGAAACGCTCCGCCCGGTCGATGTCGGCGTTCGTGATGAGCAGGTAGCGGCCGAACTTGTGCACCAGCGGCCGCTCACCGACCCGTCCCACGGTGTACGCGACGAACGAGCCGATCAGCTCGGCCACCGTGCCGACGATGATGACCGCCACGATGCTGAAGTGCCCCTCGCCGGCCAGCACCCCGGCGAACCCGAACGTGATCTCCGACGGAATCGGGACGCAGCAGGCCTCGAGAAAGCCAAAGAGAAAGACAGCAGCTAGGCCCGCCTGGGCGAGAAAGCTCTCCATAGCTCACTGTTGTACAGCATGCGGGGCACTCCGGCGGTCCGCATCGGGTGAGGTTAAGGGAGCCTTAACTCGCGCATTTACCTGCACAGTCGGGCGGCTTTACCGGCGCAGTCAGGCGGGCCCTACGGGTTTTGGGAGGGCGGGGTTCCGGTCACCTGCCCGCGGGACGCCCGTGTCCCCGATACTGGACCCAAGCACTGAGACAGGGAGCCGAACGTCATGCCTATCGCCACCCCAGAGGTCTACGCGCAGATGCTGGACCGCGCCAAGGAGCGCGGTTTCGCCTATCCCGCGATCAACGTGACCTCGAGCCAGACCCTTAACGCGGCCCTGAAGGGCTTCGCGGACGCGGAAAGCGACGGCATCGTCCAGGTGTCCACCGGCGGCGCCGAGTACCTGTCCGGCCAGGCGGTCAAGGACATGGTGACGGGCTCGGCCGCGCTGGCCAGCTTCGCCCGCTCGGTGGCCGGCAAGTACCCGGTGCAGATCGCCCTGCACACCGACCACTGCCCCAAGGACAAGCTGGACGGGTTCATGCGCCCGCTGGTCAAGCTGTCCCAGGAGCGGGTGGCCAGGGGTGAGGAGCCCCTGTTCAACTCGCACATGTGGGACGGGTCCGCGGTCCCGCTCGATGAGAACATCGCCATCGCCTCGGAACTGCTCGACGAGTGCGCCAAGGCGCACACCGTCATGGAGATGGAGATCGGCGTGGTCGGCGGCGAGGAGGACGGCGTCACCGGCGAGATGAACGAGAAGCTGTACAGCACGCCGGAGGACGCCCTGGCGGTCGCCGGGGCGCTCGGGCTCGGGGAGCGGGGCCGCTACCTGCTCGCCGCCACGTTCGGGAACGTGCATGGGGTGTACAAGCCCGGGCATGTCACCCTGCGCCCGTCGATCCTGAAGGAGATCCAGGACGCGGTGGGGGCCAAGTACGGCCAGGAGAAGCCGTTCTACCTGGTGTTCCACGGCGGATCCGGTTCCGCGCTGGAAGAGATCCGGGAGGCCATCTCGTACGGCGTGGTCAAGATGAACGTGGACACCGACACCCAGTACGCATTCACCCGGCCGGTCGCCGACCACATGTTCCGCAACTACGACGGCGTGCTCAAGATCGACGGCGAGGTCGGCAACAAGAAGATGTATGACCCCCGGGCCTGGGGCAAGGCCGGCGAGGCGGGCATGGCCGCCCGGGTGGTGCGGGCTTGTGAGGACCTGTTGTCCGCGGGCACCAAGATCAGCTGACCAGCCCGGCGGGCCGCATGGAGACGCCAGCCGGCCGGATCGCCGTCCTGTCCGACATTCACGGGGTCCTGCCCGCGCTGGAAAGCGTGCTCGCCGAGCCCGAGGTGGCTGGCGCCGACCGCATCGTTCTGACCGGCGACCTGGCTGCGGGACCGCAGCCCCGCGAGACGCTCGACCGGCTGGCCTCACTCGGGGACCGCGCGCTGTGGATCCGCGGCAACGCGGACCGCGAGCTGGTCCAGCTGGCCCGCGGTGAGGTGAGCACTGTCCCGGACCCCATCGCGCCCTGGGCCGCCGCCCAGCTCCGCGCGGACCAGGTCGCACTGCTGGCCGGACTGCCCCTGACCGCGACCCTTGAGGTTGCGGGCCTGGGCCCGGTGCTGTTCTGCCACGCGACCCCGCGCGACGACGAGGAAGTGGTCCTGGCCGACTCCCGGCTGGAGCGCTGGGCCGACGTGCTCGGCTCCGTCGGCCCGGAGGTGGCCGTGGTGGTGTGCGGGCACACGCACATGCCATTCAGCCGGCTGGCCCACGGGCGGCTGGTGGTCAACCCGGGCAGCGTCGGGATGCCGTACGGCCGGGCCGGAGCCCACTGGGCGCTGCTCGGGCCGGGGGTGCAGCTGCGGCGGACCGTGTTCGACTCCGGGGTGGCCTGCGCCCGCGTCGCCGCGCAGTCGTCGTACCCGGACGCCGCGGAATGGGCGGACTTCTACCTGAACGCGCGGGCCACCGACGCCGAGGCCCTGGCCGTCATGGGCCCCCGGGACGGCCGGGAAGGCGGGGGCGGCCGCGAGGAGCGGGAGAGCCGCCGCGGCTGAACGCCACCCGGATCTCGTCCACGACCTGGGCTGGGGCCCGGGTGATCTGCGGCCAGGTGAAGTGCACGACCTCGTAGCCCGCGGCGCGCAGCCGCGCGTCGCGCTCCAGCTGGGTCCGGGCCCGGGCCGGAGTCTGGTACTTGGCCGCCCCGTCGGCCTCGCCGATCGTGTTGTAGCGCCGCCAGAGGAAGTCCACCCGGCCGATGATCTCGCCG
>DASQRM010000060.1:0-2098 GCA_035642895.1 Streptosporangiaceae bacterium
GCAGGATCGCCTGCTGCAGCGGGTGCTGCGGGTTCAGGTAGCTGCTCGTCGGCCAGCCGTTCACCACGCATGTGGCCAGCATGGCCGCGTGCTTCCCCGAGCAGTTCATCCGGACCCTGGACATGCCCTCGCCGCGGGCGATCAGCCGGCGTGCCGTCTGAAGGTCAAGCGGCCAGGATGGCGGGCAGCCCAGGTCGGCCTCTGTCAGCCCGGCACCGGACAAGATCTTCCGGACCCCGTCGACGTGGTAGTCCTCACCCGAATGGCTGGCCGCGGCCAGCGCCAGCAGCTCCCCGTCAAGCTCGGCCCCGGCCCGCAGCATGGCCGTGGCCTGCAGCGGCTTGTTCGCCGAGCGAGGGAAGAACGGCACTACGGTGTCTCCTGCGCTGACCACCTGGGTGCCGTCGGCGGCCAGGCCCGCGACCGCGCCGCGGTGCCGCGACTCGACGAGGCCCGAGCGCACGACCTCGGCGACCACGGGGTTCACGCCATTGTGTTCCGGAAAGATCGTCATGCACGCAGTGTGCCCTTTTCCCGGGCGCGCCGGGTAGCCTGCCCTGCTATGCGAGCAGTGGTGCAGCGGGTGAGCCGGGCCAGCGTGACCGTGGACGGCGAGGTCACGGGCGCGATCGAGGAGCCGGGGCTGCTGGTCCTGGTCGGCGTGACCCACGACGACACCCCCGAGCAGGCCGCCAGGCTCGCCGCCAAGTTGTGGGGGCTGCGCATCCTCGACGGCGAGAAGTCCTGCTCCGACATTTCCGCGCCGCTGCTGGTGATCAGCCAGTTCACGCTCTACGCGGACCTGGCCAAGGGCCGCCGCCCGTCCTGGTCCGCCGCCGCCCCCGGCCCGGTTGCCGAGCCCCTGGTCGGTGCCGTGGTGCAGGCCCTGCGCGACCTCGGCGCCCGGGTCCAGACCGGCGTGTTCGGCGCCGACATGAAGGTGTCCCTGATCAACGACGGCCCCGTCACGATCATCGTGGACCTGTAGCGGCGGACGGGCTCAGCCCGGCCAGGACGCACTGCGGCCGGGCGAGCAGCGAAACCTGGTCGCGGGACCGGAACGAGGCCTGGCAGAACGACTGCGCCTGTGACCCGCAGTAGTGCAGGACCGCCCCGCCGGTGGAGTTCGGCACGGTGATGCTCACGCAGCCGTGCGCCGAAGTCCCGTACGTGTCGTGCGCCATCGCCACCCACGCAGCCAGACCGCCGAAGAGGACCACCACGACCACCGCGGCGACCGCGAAGATCCGCTTCTGCCGCGCCGAGATGCGCACGGCCCTCGGGTTGGTCTTGGCGTACATGAATGTCCATGAAATCAGCTGCGTGTGTCCACGGTGTTAAACCGGCCCCTAACCTAAACCGGCGGGGTGCCGTGGGTGTGGAAGGACCCGATCGTCTTCAGGCCCCAGGCCTGGCCCTTGGCCCGTTCGGCCTCGGTCCAGGTGATCGTGCGCCAGTCCGGCGCCAGTACCAGCCGGGCGACCGGGTTGCACAGCTCGATCCGGTTCCCGCCCGGCTCATAGACGTAGAGGAAGAACGTCTGCTGGATGGCGTGCTTGTGCGGTCCGGTCTCGATGAAAACCCCGTGGTCCAGGCAGATGTCGGCGGCCCGGATGATGTCCTCGCGCGTGTCCGGCGCGAACGCGACATGGTGCAGGCGCCCGCGCGTTCCGGTCCAGTCGCGCGTGTACACCAGGTCGTAGCCCTTGTTGGTGAAGTGCAGCCACTGCGCCGAGATCGTCCCGTCGTCGAGCTGGATCTGCTCGGTGACCCGCCCGCCGAGCACGTCGCGGACGAAGTCCCCGTTCGGCGGTACGTCCTGGGCCAGGTAGTTGACGTGGTCCAGGCGCCGGACGCAGACGCCGCGCCCCGGGTAGGCCTGAGCCTGGTTCTTCAGCGACGGCTTGAGCTCATCGGGCGGCGCGTACCACTCGGTCTCCCAGTACAGCTCGAGCTCGTGTCCGTCCGGGTCGTGGAACAGGTAGGTCGGCCCGATACCGGGGTCGCCGTCCTTCCAGGCGACGCCCAGCCCGGCCGCTTCGATCGCCGCCACCCGTGCCTCCAGCGCGGCCTGGCTGGAGGCCCGCAGCCCGACCCG
>DASQRM010000061.1:0-15959 GCA_035642895.1 Streptosporangiaceae bacterium
ATGAACGAAGGACAAGACCGGGTCAAAGCCTCCTACCGCGGCAACTACACCCGCCTCGCCCAGATCAAAGACCGCTACGACCCAGACAACATCTTCCACATCAACCAGAACATCCAACCCGCCAGCAGGCCCGGCGCGTAGGCCGCGACCACATGTACCAGGCCGTACATGTGTGCACTCACCCGTCTGGCCGCCGCGTCAAGCCAACCACAGAGGAGACACAATTCATGACACTCACCTCAGCGACCTCGACGACGCAAGCCGTCGTCAACCACCACCTGGAGCGTTTTGCCGCCCTCGACTTGCAGGGCGTCGTAGCGGACTACGCCCCGGGCGCGGTGATGATCGTGCCGACCGGCGCGCTGCGCGGCGTGCACGAGATAACGCCACTCTTCCAGAGCTTGTTGGCCGAGTTCGCCCAGCCCGGCGCTACGTTCGACTTGCAGCAGCAGGTCATCGAGGGCGATGTTGCCTACATCTGGTGGGTCGCCGAGACGCCCGATAACACGTACGAGCTCGGGACCGATACGTTTTTCGTGCGGCACGGCAAGATCGCGGTGCAGACCTTCGCGTTCAAAGCGACGCCCAGGGCCTGACGTCTGGCCGCTAGCAGCTGCTGCGCAGCGGTCTACGCGATTGAGCAGTGGCGCAGCCGAATTTTACTGCCCGGGATGGAGAAAAAGCACTTCCGCGAAAGTGACCTAGCCGTGGCTCTTGACCTCGGAGAAGTGGAAGAAGCCGTTCGAGCCGACGGTCGTGGTCTTGTAGGCATGCCAGGTCTTTGAGGTTGTCAGGTAGTTGATCACGCTGACCGCAATAGCGGTCTGATGCGGGAAAGGGCGGGGACCAGCCGTCCATGCGCCTGTCGCGCCGGTGCCGGTGCCTCAGCGGGGGAGCAGGTCCTCAGGGCGGGTGACGGGAAAGCCGTACGGGTCGATCACGACCCCATCCACCCGGTGGGCCAGGGCTAGGGCCGCCTCCCCGACGGTGAGCCGGATGGCCCGGTCGGCCGTGGCGGCCGGGAACTTGCTCCGCAGCTCCCACCGGGCCGGCTCCTGATCGCGCAGGTCCCCCAGGGCCAGCGGTGGCGGCGCCAGCGCGGACCGGGACAGCCGCGGCGGCCAGAAGACGGTGAGGAACCGGGGCTCCTGCTCGGATACGAGGAAGTAGGCCCCCGGCACGTCCTGGTCCTCGTCGGTGAACAGCGCATCGTCCGTGTAAGGCTGCAGCACGCTGATCACCTGCTCGGCGGGCAGCGGCTGGGCGGTGTACACCGAGGCGGACAGGTTGAGGCTCATATCCGGGCGCTGGCTGCGCACGGTACCGCCCAGCCGGGCGGCCAGGCCGCGGACCAGTCGCTCAGCGTCTTGCCACTTAGCGTGGTCCGGGCGGGAACCGCGGGTGCCGGTTTCGATGATGTCCGCGTAATACGCCGAGGCCGCGTCGGCGGGCAGGCCCGCCTTCGCGGCCAGTTCCGCAGTGACCTCGACCGGCCCGTGCAGCAGCACGCCGTTGCCGAACACGAAGCGGTCGCTGCGCACGCGCAGCGCGGGATCATAGGCCACCAGCGCGTCCGCGATCTCGTCGCTGACCTCGACGGCCAGCAGCAGCGTGGGGCCGGCGGCGAGACGCTTGGCCGTGCGGCCGGACGGGGCCATCAGGCGCGGGCCATCAGGATCGGGGGCATCAGGAGACAGTGTGGCCGCGTAGTTGCTCGGCTACCTGCAGCCGCGCATGCCGCTCGGCCGGGGTTTCCGGCAGCAGTGAGGTCACCAGCAGGGCCAGGTACAGGCCGATGGTCAGCGAGCTGAGGATCAGGAAGATCTGGCCCAGGACGTTCCCGGGCCGGATCGTGCTCGGGTGCGGGTCGTTCCAGCCCCGCGCGGTCGCGGCGGCGAAGAAGGCCAGGATGCCCAGCGAATACACGATCTCGAGCACCAGCACCACGGTAAAGCCGGCCGTGGACCGGTGCCAGAGGGCGATCAGGATGGCCACAACGATCAGGGTGACCAGGGCGGTGAGGAACAGCCACAGAATAGACAGGGCGGCCCGGCGCCCCCAGTAACCCGCACCCCGGCGGTCATACCAGGTCAGGCCGAGGCCGGGGAGGACCGGGACCGTCACGTCCCGGGGGAGTTCGTGCCGGGGCGGCAGCCCGGCGTGACCCGCGCTCACCGCCGGGTCCCGGGCGGCGGGACGAACCGCGTCGTTAGAAGATGCTGTCCCACGCGTGCTCCACCCCGTGCGCGATGCCGGAACCCACCTTCACGAAGTCCTGGCCGGTCTTCACGGCGCTGTCCCCGATCCCGTCGCCGATGCCCAAGATAACACCGTGCTGCTGGATGTCCGCGCCCCAGTTTTCCTGGATCAGGTTGTGCGCGAAGTCGCCGACGCCGTAGGCAACGACGCCGCCGGCCAGCACGCCGGCCCCGCCGGCCGCCAGGGTGAGGCCCACTCCGCTCGCCCCCAGCGCGCCGAGGCCGGCCGCGGCCCCCCCGGCAGCCAGCCCGCCAACCCACCCGCCGGCGGCGACCGCGGCGACGTTGCCGCCGGCCTCGCCTGGGTAGGCGACGTAGGCCGGCACGCCCTTGGCCATGTCGTCCTGGGCGCCGAAGTAGGTGCTGGCCCCCGCCGCCGCGATGTCCACGAACGGGATGTCCCCGGCGAAGCGCGCCAGGCCACCGCCCGCGCCGTCCAGCCCCTCCAGCTTGGTGCCGACGCTGCTGATGTCGCTCGGGCTGAAGCCCCACGCCTTGGTGAACGGGTTCTCGGTCTTCTCGGCCGCGGCCAGATCGTCCTGGACTGAGGACAACGTGCTCTTCGCGTCGCCGAAGTTCTGCTTGCCCTCGTCACTCCACGGGCCGAACCGGCCGTCGGCCTGCCGGGCCTCCTCGCGCGCGTCGGTGATCGCCTTGCTGATGGATTTCTTCAGCCCCGGGAGCTTGCCTTCGACGTAGGCGCGGTACCGGGTCTGCGCACCGAAGAACCCGGCCAGCGTGTCGAACAACGCGGTGTAGTCGCCCTTGCCCAGGCCCGCGTCCTCGCCGCCCTCGGTGGCGGCCGTCCCCAGCTGCGCGAGCGCGGCCGCAGCCTGGCTGCGCGCGGTGGCCGCCAGGAGCATGCTCTGATTCCAGAACGACTGGTAGCTGACCCGCCAGCTCTCCTTGGTGGCGTCGGCGAAGCACTCCTGGGGCGGCTGGCCGCTGGCGCCGATCGGGACGCCGTGTGCGGTCGTGGTGTCAGCGGCTGCCTCCAGCGCACTCTCGATGCTGGCCAGGTTGACCGCCAGCGTGTTCACGATGTCACCGGCCGCGGAGACCATGACCGCGAGGGCCGTGGCGCCGGTCGCGTCATGCTGCCAGGCCTTGCTGAAGGCCGCGGCGGCCGATCCCTTCCAGCCCGCGTCGCCGACGATCTGGCTGACCTTCTTGTCGAGGGCGGTGGCCACGTCGCTCAGCTTGGGCACGTATCCGTACAAGGTTCCCGCGTACGCCGACAGGCCATGGATGTTGCCGCCGACCCAGTTGTGGGCGAACGCGGCCAGCGCGGACGGGGACTTCGCACCTGCTCCCACAGCTGTCTCCTTTGTCCTCTCGGTGCGTGCAGCGGTGTTGCTGGGGGTCTGCTGCTTGATCCCGGCTAGTTGATCTGGGCCGGATCGCTGATCTGCTGGCTCAGCGTGGTCAGTGATTCCTCGGTGTGCTGGTAGCGGTCGTGCGCGGTCTGCAGCTTGGTGCCGTTGTCATCAATGTCACCGCCGATCTGCAGATGCAGCAGGCACGCCGCGTCGACCACGGCACTGAGGCTCTCGTTGAACGCGCCGGAGCCGCCGTCGGGCAGGGCCGGGCAGGCGTCCGGCATGATGCCCAGGAACGTCTTGGCCTCGGCGTGAAAGGTGGCCGCCGCCTCCTGGAGGTCGGACATGACCACCTGGA
Organism: Streptosporangiaceae bacterium; assembly: GCA_035642895.1. Classification (GTDB taxonomy): domain Bacteria; phylum Actinomycetota; class Actinomycetes; order Streptosporangiales; family Streptosporangiaceae; genus RYN-230. Next base: position 3,936 of record DASQRM010000061.1, read on the forward strand.
ATCCGTCGCTCATGAGTCGCTCCCCGGCAGCCGGTCGAGATCGTCGTAGTCCCAGCGCCAGGCGCCGGGCTGAACCTCAGGGTCGAGCAGGACGGTGTGCACACCGCGGGCGCCCGCGAGTTCCCGCACCGTGTACAGCGGGAGGGCGACCCAGGGCTGGGCGTGGCCGAGCGCCTCGACCAGCCGCGGTACCGAGCTGAACACCGGCAGCACTGGCGCGCCGCCCGGGGACTCACGCAGCTCGAAGACGATGTCCCGCTCATCGTGCTCGATGGCGGGATGGGCCGGGGCGATGACGATCACCCCGTCACCGGGATCGCCCGGCCCGGCGACGTCTGGATTCCCCGGAATGCTCATCGCGCCGTGCCTCCCCGTTGCTCGGCGGCGGTGTTCGGCTGTTACCGGCTGGCCGTGTCCTGGCTCGCCGTTTCGGCACACACCGTAGCCCGTGCGGTGGGGCTTTTGCGGGGAAATTGACCGGCCTGAGACCAGGCCGGAACCTTCGCGGCCGGCCCGGGTCAGGCTCCGGTGAGCCAGGCGAAGCTCCAGGGCTCGAGCTCGATCCTGGACGCGCCGGGGTCCACCGGGGTGCTGCCGTGCGCGAGCCGGGGGCGGGTCAGGCCCGCCCGGGCCACGATCTGCGCGTCAACCAGCTGGCTGACGTCACTGAAGTTGGTCAGCGAGAGGAACGGGGCGCTGCGCGGATGCACCCGGCGGTAGGCCAGCACGCTCCGGTTCCCGGTCGGCAGGATCTCGGTCGTCCCGCCCGACCGCAGGGCCAGCAGTTGCTGGCGGGCGCGGGCCAGGCCTTGCAGGGCCCTGAACGCCCGGCCTTCCACACTGGACGGGTCGCCGCGCCGGGCGGCCCGGTCCCAGTCCATCCGCGGCCGGTGCATCCACCGGTTGTCATGCGCCTGCGCCGGGTCTCCCGCCCACCCCGGATCGTTCGGCATGGCCAGCTCATCGCCCATGTAGATGAGCGGGATGCCGCCGAAGGAGAAAACCACCGCGTACATGGACTCCAGCCGCCGAAGGCCCAGCGTCAGCTCGGCCTCATCTCCGGCCGCCACCGCGCTCTCGATCCCGCACAGCGAGGCGGCCATGCCAGAGATCCGGACGTCCCCGGTCAGCGGGTTTTCCTGGAACAGTGCACCGCGCGCGAATGACCCGGGGAAACGGCCGGCGAAGAACTCGCTCAGGAACCGGCGGTGCTCAAAACCGCCCAGCCCGGCAGCGGCGGCGTCCGCGTCGGAGACCGCCCAGCCGATGTCATCGTGACAGCGGAGGTAGGAAACCCACGCGGTCGGTGCGGGCGCGGCCCGGCGACGGGAAAGCGCGTGCTCGGCGAGCCGCACGTCCCGGCTGGCCAGGGTCGACCAGAGCATCACCATGAGCTGGTTGTCGTAGGCCAGGTCGCACTCGGGCTGGTAGCGGTCGTGCGCGCCGAGGTACTGCACCAGCATCTCCGGGCCGACGATCGCCTCGGCCTTGAGGACCAGGCCCGGCGCGGCCAGCCGGGTCAGCGCGCGGAACGCCTGGAGCAGCAGGTGCGCCTCGGGCTGGTTCTGGCAGTCGGTCCCGGGGCGTTTCCACAAGAACGGCACCGCATCCAGCCGCAGCACGTCGACCCCGCGGTTGGCCAGGGTGAGCATGGTCGCGAGCATCTGCCGGAAGACCACGGGATTGGCGTAGTTCAGATCCCATTGGTAGTCGTGGAATGTCGTCCACACCCAGCCCAGGCCGGGCACCTCGGTGAAGCTGCCGGGCGCTGTGTCCGGGAAGACCTCGGGCAGCGTGGCCTCGTACGCGTCGGGCGCGGTGCGGTCGGGATAGATCAGGTACATCTCGCGGCAGGCGGGATCCCCGGCCAGTGCCTTGCGGGCCCATTCGTGCTCGCGCGCGGTGTGATTGAGGACCAGGTCGATGCACAGCGCGATGCCGTGGCCGTGCAGTTCGGCGGCGAGCACCTCCAGGTCGGCCATGCTGCCGACCCGCGGATCCACCGCGCCGTAGTCGGCCACCGCGTAGCCGCCGTCGCTGTCCCCGTCCCTGGGGCGCAGCAACGGCATCAGATGCAGATACGTGACCCCGAGTTCGGCCAGGTAGTCCAGATGCTTCCGGAGGCCGCGCAGTGAGCCGGCGAACCGGTCCGCGTAGCAGACGTAGCCGATCATCCGGGACCGCTGGAACCACGCGGGATCGATCTCGCGGCGCCGGTCCAGCAGGCGCAGCGGCGCGGGCCGCTCGGCGGCCGCGTTCAGTGCGTCGAGGATCAGCTCGGTCGCGAACCGGGTGGTGTCGATCACGCCGCCATAGACCTGCTCGAGCGGCTCTGCGATGTCAAACGACAGCTGTTCCAGGCGGGCCAGGAACGCGTCGGCTTCCCCGGCGCCGAGACGCTGCCGCACCGTGGTCTCCGCCTCGTGGTCCAGCCTCAGCACGCGATACCTCCTCCGAGCCCGGCCCGGGCGGCCAAAGATCGAGAATACGTGCCGGCGTCGCCGCTTGACCTCAAGCAGGGTTGAGGTTCTACCGTGCAGGGTGGACGGGTGCGCCGGCCCGGGACAGGCCGGCGCTGACCGGCATGACCAGCGAACTGGAGCAGCAGATGGCATTCACCGACGCCGAAACGGCCTACCTGGGCAGCCAGCAGCTGGGCCGGCTGGCCACCATCCAGCCGGACGGCAGCCCCCAGGTCAAGCCAGTCGGCTTCCACGTCAACCCCGGGCTCGGCACGATCGACGTGACCGGCTTCAACCTGACGTCCAGCCAGAAGTTCCGTAACGTCCGCCGCAACGGCCAGGCCGCCCTCATCGTGGACGACATCACTTCCACCGATCCGTGGCGGGTGCGCTTCCTGGAGATCCGGGGCAGCGCGGAAGCCCTGGAGGACGGCGTCGATGGCGGTCCGCTGATCCGGATCCATCCCAGCCGGATTCTCAGCTTCGGCGTCGAGGAGCCGCCGGGTGAGCCGCACCAGACCCGGCTGCATTCCCGCGATCTGGTCGGCTAGCTGAGCTGGTCAGCTTCCTGCTCAGGTGTCAAGGGGGATGCCAGTCACGCACAGGGGGCAGTCGGTGGCCGGCCACACCTGGCTGGGGATCGCGGAGGCGGCGTAGCACGGGACCGACATGGTGGCCTCGATGGTGGCGGCACCCTGGCCGAGGGCCAGCAGGGCACCGGCCGCCACGGGAACCGCGCCGCTGTCCCGGAGCAGCCTGAAGCAGGCCGACACGGCGGTCCCGGCGTTGATGGCGTCATCAACGATCGCGACTCGCCCGCCCGCCACGCGCCGGTCCAGGCCGGGGGGCAGGCGGTACCCGGCCCGGCCCGGGCCAGGTGTGCGGCCCGCGGGAACGAACGCGGTATCCAGCACGTCCGCCACGGCCAGGGCCAGGAAGGCGCCGCCCTCGAGCGGGCCGCAGACCGCGTCGATCTGGTGCGCGTCCAGCCGGGCGCTCAGCCACTGCACATACGGGCGCAGCCGCGCCGGGCGCAGGAACAGGGCATCGAGGTCGAGCCACAGGTCCCCGTGGAACCCCGTGCCCAGGTCGAAGTGCCCGCGGCGCGGCTGCGCAAGCCGGGCTACCGGGGGCTGCACCCCGCCCTTGGTCATGCCGGCGTGTAGACGAGCTCGGCCGAGCCGTCCGGGCAGGTGCGGTCCGCCGGCAGCAGCCTGAGCGGCACCGGGGGAGCGCCCGGGGGAGACAGCGGCAGGTCCGCCCCGAGCAGCATGGGCAGCACCACCAGTTCCAGCCGGTCCAGCGAAACGCCCTCGGGTGTGCTCACGAACCCGTCGGCGCTGATCCCCATGCGGGACTTGATCAGCATTGGCGTTGCTCCTTTCTGCGCGGCCCCGCGGGCCGATTACCGGAGACGTCGGAACTGGAGGCGGATACTCGGCACCGGCCCGGGTACGAAGCGTTCGTGGTGGCAGAGGCAGGAGCGGCAGAGGACGAAGCGGCAGAGGACGAAGCGGCAGGGCGAGGGTACCCGCTGCTGCGGCAGGTCGTCCTGGATGGCACGGACGTGCGGGAACTGGCTGAGTTCTACCGGCAGCTGCTGGGCTGGCAGTACCGGCCCGGCGATGAGCCACCCGCCCCGGGTGAGCCGGACCCGGCAGGCCAGGACTGGCTGGTCCTGCGGGATGCCGCGGGCGCGGTCCGTCTCGCGTTCCAGCAGGTGGCGGAGCTGCCCCGGGTGACCTGGCCCGACGGCGCGGTGCCGCAGCAGATGCATCTGGACCTGTACGTGACCACCACGGACGAACTCGGCGCGGCCCACCAGCGGGCGCTGGGCCTCGGGGCCCGGATGATCTACGACCGGTCGGGCGACCCGGAGGAGCCGCTGCGTGTCTACGCCGACCCGGCGGGGCATCCCTTCTGCATCTTCCTCGGCCCGCCGCCGGCCTGACGCCCGGCTCGGCGAGGGCGCGCCTCCCTTCGCCGGCGAATGGGGTCACACCTCGTGGGTGGCCTCCCAGCCAGGTAGCGAGACGGCACCCCCGGGCAGCGCCGCCCAGAAGTCGGCTCCCGGGGGCGCCTCGACCCGGATGCGCCGTCCCCCGTCCCAGGCCGCGTCGAACCCCAGCCGCCATGAATGCAGCAGCGTCCGGCCCGCGGCCGCCTTGTCGAACAGCGGGTCGCCCTCGATGGGATGGCCGATCCACGCGAGGTGCACCCGGATCTGATGCCGGCGCCCGGTCAGCGGGCAGACAGCGAGCAGGGTGTGCCCGGCGTCGCCGCTCACGGTCTGGAACGTGGTGGTGGATGGGTAGCTCCGGACCTCCTGGAACTGCTCATCCGGCGGGATCGACCAGCGGGAGCAGGCCGGGTCGAAGGCGATCGCGGCCCGGTTGGCCGCCACCCGGACCCGGTTCTTGCGCCCGACACTGAGCGGCAGCTCGATGGTGCCCCGGCCCGGCAGCCCGGTGGTGGCCGTGATGGCCAGGTAGACCTTGTCCACCGTGCGCCGGTTGAACTGGCGCGTCAGGTCGCCGTGCAGGGCCAGGTCCTTGGCCAGGAGCAGGACCCCGGAGGTCACCTTGTCGATCCGGTGCGCGGGGTACAGCTTCTCGCCCGCCTCCTCCGCCAGCCGGACCAGGTCGGTGTCGTGCCGCTCGCCCATGACAGAGAGGCCGGCCGGCTTGTTCAGCACCAGCGCCGCGTCATCCTCGTAGAGCACGGCGGCGGCCCGGATCTGCGCCCAATCGCTCACTGGCCCCACGGTATCCGGGTCCCGGGCTGGTGGCCCCGGCGCATTCCGTATGCGGAGATCAGGATGTCTTGCCCGGTACCCGGCCCTCGCGGATGTGCGGCTGACTGGAGGGGGTCGTTTCACCGGGCAACGGTGCGGGCAGAACCGCGGGAGATGGCTGGCTAAGCCAATATCCGCGCCTTTCCGGCGGGCATTTCGCCTGCTCAGCACCAATTCGGGCGGCCCACTTTCCCGGGCCGGGCGGGGCGGATGACACGGGGGATCATCCACTTGAGCGGAGCCGCCGGGCGTGCTGCCCGGCGGGCCCGCCCCGATTTACGTGAGGGCTCAGCGTGCGCGGAATCCGGGATAACAAACGGTCATATCGGGTCCGGGAAGGCTGGCTGGCGGGGGCCGCGGGGGTGTGCCTGCTGGTCGTGGCCTGCTCGGGATGTGGAGGCCAGGCGGCGGGCGCCGGCGGGCGGGAGGCCAGGAGCGTGCCGCCGGTCATCTCGCCTGCGGGCGGCAGTGCGGGCGTGAGCCCGCAGGCGCCCATCACGGTGACCGCCGCAGCCGGCAGCCGGATCCGCAGCGTGCAGGTCAGCACGCACGGGGCGCCGGTCGGCGGCATCCTGACCGCCGGCGCCCGCGGCACGCAGGACATCTGGCGCAGCGCCTGGGCGCTGCACCCGGCGCAGGACTATGCGGTCACCGCGGCGGCCGTGGATGCCTCGGGCCGCACGGTCACCAGGACCACCTCATTCCGGACCCTGGCCCCCGCGCGCACCTTCAGCACCCATATCGAGGAGGGGCACGGCCAGACTTTCGGGGTCGGGATGCCGGTGATCCTGACCTTCAGCCACCCGATCAGGAACCGGGCCGCGGTGGAGCGTTCTCTCCAGCTGCGCACCTCGCGGCCGGTGATCGGCGCCTGGTACTGGGACGGGAACGAGACCCTGTACTTCCGGCCGCAGAACTACTGGCCCGCCCACACCACCGTCAGCCTGGACGCTCACCTGAACGGGGTGGAGGGCGCGCCGGGCGTCTATGGCCGGCACGACCTGACCCAGACGTTCCGCATCGGCCGCTCGCTGATCGTCACGGCGAGCACGGTCACCCATCACATGCACGTCTACCGGAACGGCCACCTCCGCTACACCTGGCCGATCAGCACCGGCCGGCCGGGCGACGACACGCCCGACGGCACCTACCTGACCATCGACAAGGGCAACCCGGTCCTGATGACCGGCCCGGGTTACAGCCTGGAGGTGCCCTGGGCCGTCCAGTTCACCTGGACCGGCCACTACCTGCACGACGCGTACTGGTCCGTGGGTGAGCAGGGGGTGGTGAACGTGAGCCATGGCTGCGTGAACATGGCGCCCGCCAACGCCGAGACCTACTACCAGATGGAGAAACCCGGCGATCCGGTCACAATCACCGGCAGCCCGCGGGCCGGCACCTGGGATAACGGCTGGACTGTGTGGTTCCTGTCCTGGAAGAAACTGGTCCGGGGCAGCGCCCTGGGCCTGGCGGTGCAGGCCGGTCCGGACGGCAGCAGGTTCATCAGCCCGTCGTCGGTTCCCCCGTCCACGGCCACTTTCCCGGTGCAGACGGCCAAGCCGCATAGTGCCGCCGCCGGGTGAATCCGCAAAAGGCCCCCGGGGCGCTGCGGCCCAGGTCACAGCCTTCCCGTCGGCCACGACACTACTAAAAGTTGCCACCGCTGATACCTTGGCTTTAACCGGAACGGCAGGTAGCGGCGGCGTCCTGCTCCGGTTTCCGTCTCTACTACGCGCGGGATCTGGTGTGGGTAGATGGGTTAGTGCCCCGTTGGCCGCCTGCCTGCTGGCCCTGGCAGCCGCAGGCTGTACTGGGCGTGCGATCTCGGCCGGGACCGTGACGCCGGCCCGGTCCACCGGGCCCGCCCGGATCAGCCCCACCACCGCATCACCGAACCCGTCCGCGTCGCCCGCCCCCGCGTCGGTCGCGTCCGCGGTATCCGCCCGGCCGCTGGCGGCGGGCGCCGCAGCACAACTGCCGGCGGGAGCGTACTACCTGCTCGCCGGGCGGGGCCTGTCCAGCCTGAACGTGTGGCAGGTGGGCCCCGGCGGGGCCGTTACCCAGCTCACGCACAATCCTCCCGGCCACGGAGTCGACGCGCTGGCCGCGTCAGCTGCCGGGATCATCGTCGGGGACGCCGCGGACGGGACGGACCGGCTGGCCCGGTGGACCCGGAACGGCCCGTCCTGGCTGCGGCACAGCGACCGTGGACCCCTCATCCAGGGCAGCTCGCCCGATATCAGCGGTCACGGCACCATCGGCTACGTCACCCCGCCCACCGAGTCCGGCGCCCACCGGGACGCGAACTTCGCCATCTGGACCCAGCCCTCCTTCACCAGCCGGGCCACGGTCGTCTACCGCCAGCGCCGCCCGATGGACGGCCCGGTGTTCGGGCCGCACGGCCAGATCGCCATCGAGGGCTGGACCGGGCCGCAGGGCAGCCGCCGGCCGAGCGTGCTGATTTACTCCCACGGCGACGTCACGACGCTCACCACCGGGGTGTCCGCGATCCCTTCCCTGCTGGCCTGGGGCCATCACGCGCCCGCGCTGGCCGTCGCGTTCCCGGCGAACCGGGCCGAGCTGCTCTTCCCGGATGGCAGGCGCCAGCCGCTGCCGCGTGGCTGGCAGCCGCTGGCCTGGAACCAGGCGGGCACCCAGCTCCTTATGCAGTCCGCTACGGGCCTGGGCATCTGGTCGGCCACTGCCCCCACGCGGGTGCGCACGGTCGGCATCATCACACCCCAGGTGCACATCCTCCAGGCGGTCTGGCTGGCCCGGCCGGCGCCCATGTGACCTCCGGCCCGGCCGGCCCTGGATAACCGGCCGGCCCTGGATACTGAGCCGGAGGGCCCTGGATAGTGAGCCGGCCCCCGGAAGAAACGCCACCAGCGGCGGGTTGGCCGTTAGGTGAGCAACGTACCGCTGTCCGTGCTGGACCTGGCTCCGGTGGCGGCCGGGGCCAGCGCCGCCCAGGCCCTGAAATACACCACCACGCTGGCCCGGCGCACCGAGGAGCTGGGGTACCGGCGGTTCTGGGTGGCCGAGCATCACAACATGCCGGCCATCGCCAGTTCCGCCCCGGCTGTGCTGATCGCCCACCTGGCCGCGGCGACCTCCACGATCCGGGTGGGCTCGGGCGGCGTGATGCTGCCCAACCACGCCCCGCTGGTGGTGGCAGAACAATTCGGCACCCTGGAAGCGCTGCACCCGGGCCGGATCGACCTGGGTATCGGCCGGGCCCCCGGCACTGACCAGTACACCGCGCTCGCGTTGCGGCGCACCATGGAAGGGCTCTCGGCCGACGCATTCCCGCAGGAACTGGCCGACCTGATCGGGCTGTTCCGCGCGGAGGGCCTGCGGCGGCCGATCACCGCGACGCCCGGGCGGGGGGACATGCCGGCCATCTGGCTGCTCGGCTCCAGCGGGTTCAGCGCCCAGCTCGCCGGGCTGCTCGGCCTGCCGTTCGCGTTCGCGCATCATTTCAGTTCAGCCAACACCCTGCCCGCGCTGGCCCTGTACCGGCAGCACTTCCAGCCGTCCCAGTGGCTGGAGCGGCCGCATGTGATGGTGGCGGTGAGCGCTATCTGCGCAGACACCGACGAGCGGGCGCGGTGGCTGTCCGGGCCGGCGGCCCTGTCCTTCGTGCGGCTCCGGTCCGGGACGCCGGCCCCGCTGGCCAGCCCCGAAGAGGCGGCGGCCTACCCCTATTCCGATCGAGAGCGGGAATTCGCCCAGGACCGTTTCTCCGGCCAGGCGGTCGGCTCCCCCGAAACGGTCCGTCAGCAGCTGTCCAGCCTGCTCGAGCGGACCGCGGCCGACGAGCTGATGCTGACCACCATGGTCTATGACATCGAGGACCGGGTCCGCTCGTTCGAGCTGATCACCGAAAAGGTCGCGGGCAGCCTGGCCACGCCGGCGCCTGAGCCTTCGGGTGCCTGAGCCTTCGGGTGCCTGAACCGCTGGTGCCCGCACCGCAGGTGCCCGAATCGCTGAATGCCCGGCCACCGGATGCCTGAGTCGCCGGGCGGCCGTTTTCTTTTTCCCTCGCGTTAGCGGCGGGTACACCAGGGTAGGTCAGGCCCACGCTCAGGGAGGGCAGACGACATGGCAGACCCGAACGGCACGACATCGCCCGCCGTGGCAGCGGAGACTTCAACCGGGGACCTGGTTAAGAATTTGTCTGAGCAGGTTTCCCGGCTCATCCGGGATGAGCTCAAACTGGCTGAATACGAGATGACCGCTAAAGCTAAGCGGGCTGGCCGGGGCGCGGGCATGTTCGGCGGCAGCGGTCTTTTGGCGCTGTACGGCATTGGCTGCCTCCTGGCGGCGGCCATTGTCGGGCTGGCCGGGGTCGTGCCGGCCTGGGCGGCGGCCCTGATCGTGGGGGGCGCACTGCTGATCATCGCGGGGATCGCCGCGTTGCTGGGTAGGAGTCAGTTTGGCCAGGCCACGCCAGCGGTACCGGAGCAGACCGTGCAGAGCGTGAAGGCCGATGTAGAAGAAATCAAGGAAAGGGCACACCGATGACCGCAGCAGAGGGCGCAGCAGGCGAGACCGCTTCCCCGCCCGATAATCCGGAAGCCCTGGTCGATGAGATCAACCGGACCCGGGAAGAACTCGGGAACACGGTCGAGGCGCTGGCGGCCAAGGCGGACGTGAGGACCCGGGCCCAGCAACGGGCGACCGAGGTCTCGGGGCAGCTCAAGAGCAAGGTGCGGGACGTGACCCAGGGGCTGTCCGGCAAGGCCGACCAGCTGAAGGACGAGGTGAGCGGCCGGACGGCGGGGGCCCGGCAGGTCGTGACCGAGAACGGCAAGACCGTGCTGGGTGCGGGGGAGCCGGTCACCAAGGGCATCGCCAGCCGCGCTTCCCAGGCTGGGGCCACCGCGCAGGCCGTGGCCACCAAGGCCGGGGCGACCGCCTGGGCAGCCACCCCGGAGCCGGTCCAGCAGCGGGCCAAGCGGGCCGCGGCCACCGTGAACCAGCACCGGGTCCCGTTCGCAGCCGCCGCGGCTGCGGGTGCCTTGCTGCTGACCGGCTGGCTCGTAGTCCGCAGCCGCCGGCGCTGAGCCAGGCGACCCATCAGCCCGGCGGGCCGGGCCTGATCGTCGGATCAGGCCCGGCCCGCGCTAGCTGAAGCGCTGTCCTAGGTGGAGCTAGCTTGACCACCGGGCTAGCTCGACCACCGGGCTAACTCGACCACCGGCCGAACCGGGGCTGGGGGGCCCGTTTCCAGGTCCGCTGCGCTTCTGCCCGGAGCCGGGCGGCGCGCTGGTCCTCGCGCTCATACAGCAGCCCAAAGGTGAACGCGTTCTCGCCGGCCAGGTGCGCCCCAATGCCGAGTTCCCGGTCCACGCCCCGGGCCACCACCGCATCCTGGTGATCGCCGAGAACGGACTGGATCTTCTTCATCTGCTTGGTGAAGCGCCGGGCGTCCTGGCCCAGGGCGGGGCTGACCGCCTCCCCGGCGTACCGGGCCCGCTTGGCGGCCTTCCGGGCCTCGTGATAGGCCGACTCCTGGTCTCGGCCTGGGGGCGTGTGCCCGGCGTGGCGGATCCGCCGCCGGGTGCGGCGGTAGGTGCGGCGGGCCGTTGCGGGCAGCACGTGGCCCGCGGGCCGGTCCGCCTCGGCCGACAGCGGGGGATCCGCCAGCAGCTCATCCAGCGCGTCGCGCAGGGCGAAGTACCGCGCCGAGTCGAGCGCGGCCAGCACGTTCGCGCGCGCGGCCGCCTGAATCGGGGCGAAGTGACCCTGAACGCGCGCCTCGGCCGGCCCGAGCACCAGCTCGGCCGGAATCGTCCGCAGGTTGTGCGCGAGCCGGCTGGCCAGCACCTCCGCGTCTCGGGCCTCGCCGAGTACTCCGCCGAGCCATTTCAGTTCGGTCAGCATCTCTGTGGTCCCTGAACGCGGGATGATCTTGCCAAACGACTGCAGGGTGCTGCGCAGGCGGCGGGTGGTCACCCGCATCTGGTGCACGGCGTCGGGCTCGTCCGCGCGGACCAGCGGATCCAGCGACTTCAGTCGCGCGGCATGCTCCCGCAGGTAGGCCAGCACGACGTCTCCGGCGGACGCTGGCCCGGCGTGGCGCCGCCCGCTGCGCCCGTTCGCGGCCGGGCGTGAGTCCCCGGGGGCTGACCAGCCCAGCGCTCGTTCCAGCTTCGCAGCCCGCGCGGAGGGCTGCAGCCCGTCCCGGCGGAGCTGCGCGTCCGCCGCCTTCAGCAGTCGTGGGCGGCCGCCGGTCAGCTCGACCTCGACCTCAGCCCACTGCGAGATCATGGTTTCCTCGCCCAGCGTCTGGGCGGAGACGTCGTCGGCGGCGATCTCGGCCAGCGAGGTGCCCGCGTTGTCGATCAGCGTCACCACCTGCCGCCGGGTGCTGATGCGGGCGACCGGACGGAGCGTCTCGCCGCGGGTGTATCCGCGGACCAGCCCGGCCAGCCGCGCAGGCACCTGCCGGCCACGGCCCAGTGGCAAATGGATCTCCCGCCGGGTGCTCCCCCCGGCCGGGAGTTTCAGGTGCCAGCCCGGATCGCTGCCGCCCCGCCGCCGGCGCAGGGTTACCCCGTCACGCATCAGCCGCATGTCGTCGGTGTCGTAGTACTCCGCTTCCAGCAGCTGCTGCTGCGGCCCGGCAGTGCCAGCCACGCTGGGCAGGCTGTCCAGCGGCGGCACGGTGGTGCCCGGGGGCGCCTCGTACTTCATCTCGGTCTCGTAGACGGTCGCACTCATGCCGGGCCCACTACCCGGCCATTGCGCAGCCGAACATGG
>DASQRM010000062.1:0-9552 GCA_035642895.1 Streptosporangiaceae bacterium
GGGCTGCGGGACTGGCTGGCTGTTGCGTCCGCCAGGCAAGTGCGATCCGCCCGCGCAGCCCGGGCCGGGCCAGTGGAATGGCACGCAGCTGGGTGGGGTGGGCGCTGGTGACGGATTCGGGGAGGAGGGCCACGCCGAGACCTCGGCTGGCCAGCTGGGCGACGATGCGGGGATCGCCAACTTCGAAGGCGACGCGGGGCTGAAAGCCGGCGCTCTTGCAGGCGTCGTCGAGGTAGGCCCGCAGGCCGGTGCCCCGGGGCAGGCTGATTAGCGCCCGGTCCCGGATGGCGTCAAGGCTGACGGTCTTGCGCCTGGCCAGGGCGTCGCTGTGGCTGACCGCCAGGACCAGCGGTTCGTCGACGACGACTTCGGTGGCCAGCTCTGGGGGCAGCGCGGGGCCAGCCGCGATCAGCGCCACGTCCAGGTGGCCAGCTCGCATCGCCCCGATGAGGGCGTCGGAGCCCGCCTCAGTCAGCGTGATCTCGATGTTGGGATGGTCGTGATGGAAGCCGGCCAGCAGGCCGGGCAGATCGAGGCTCGGGGAAGAGATCGACCCGATCATGCCCACCGTCACGTGCCCGCGAGTCAGCCCGCTCAGCGCGTCCACGGTATCGCGCACCGCCGCCACGGCCGCCAGTGCGGCCCGGGCGTAGGGGAGCACCGCAGCGCCGGCATCGGTGACCCGCACGGTGCCGCCGGAGCGGTCGAGGAGAACCTGGCCGAGTTCTCGTTCCAGCCGGCGGATCTGCGCGCTCACGCCCGGCTGAGCGACATGAGCTTTCGCGGCCGCCTTGGTGAAGCTCGCCTCGTCGGCCACCGCGACGAGGTACCGCAGCTGGCGCAGCTCCATAACAAATCATGCTAACTGCCGTAATCACTAGGTCTTGGACTTCTGGCCGTCCCGCGATCCACGATGGGGATATGGCCGGTCACGGGATCAGCGGCGCGGCTTCGGCGTGCGAAGAGCCCCGGCGGCGGCCGGACGGCACTGTCCTCCGTACCCGGGCGGGCAGGCGGGCCGGGCTGGCGGCGGTGCTGGTGTTCCTCGCCGTGGAATCAACCGCGGTGGCCAGCCTGGGGACACCGCTGCTGCCGACGATCGAGGCTGCCGATCACGTGTCGCTGGCGGCCTCGCAGTGGGCGCTGACGATCGCGCTGCTGACCGGTGCGGTGACCACCCCGCTGCTGGGCCGTCTCGGCGACGGGAGGCTGCGCCGCGCCGCCATCATCGGGGCCGTGGCCGTCATGCTGACCGGCTGCGTTATGTCTGCGCTCCCGGCCGGCTTCGCCGTGTTCCTGGCCGGGCGGGCGCTGCAGGGCGCGGGGTTCGGCTTGGTTCCCCTGGCCACCGCCGTCGCCCGGGATGAGCTGCCCGACGGGCGGCGCGGCCGCACGATCGCGCTTATCGGCGTTACCACCGCGGCCGGGATCGGCATTGGCTACCCGCTTGTCGGCCTGCTCGCCCAGTACCTGGGGCTGGGCGCACCATTCTGGTTCGTCGCCGTGCTCAGCGCGCTCGGGCTGGCTGCCGCGGCCGCGGTCCTGCCCGCGAGCCCGGCCCGGCCGGCCCGCGTGGACGTGCCGGGCGGCGTGCTGCTCGGGCTGGGGATCGCGGGGCTGATCGTGGTCCTGGCCCAGGGCCCGGGCTGGGGGTGGGGCTCGGTCCTCACCGTCGGCTGTGGGATCAGCTCGGTGGCGGTGCTCGCCGCGTGGGTGGGCTGGGAGCTGCGGGCCCGGTGGCCGCTGATCGAGCTGCGGCTGCTGCGCAGGCGTCCGGTCCTGGCCGCCAATCTCACCGCGTTCCTGGTCGCCGTCGGTTTTTATCCGCTGGGCCCGCTGGTCGTGCGCTTTGTGCAGACCCCTGACTCGGCGGGCTACGGCTTCGGCGCCAGCGTGCTGGTTGCCGGGCTGATGCTGGCCCCGTTCTCCCTCGCCAGCTTCGCGGCGAGCAAGGCAGTCAGCCGGGCGTCCCGGCGCGCGTCCCCGGAACTGATCGTGGCGGCCGGCTGTGTCGCACTGATCGCGTCCATGGTGTTGTTCCTGCTCGCACGCGGCGCCTACGCGCAGATCGTGATCGCCATGACCGTGGATGGCTTCGGCGTCGGATGCGTCTACGCGGTCAACCCGCTGCAGATCACCAGCGGCGTCCCGCCCGCGGAGACCGGCAGCGCGATGAGCTTCTACCAGCTCGCCAGAACCGTCGGGTACGCGCTGGCCAGCGCACTGAGCGCCACGCTGCTGGTGCTCTCGGTCCCCCGCGGGCACGCGCTGCCCGCCGATGCGGGCTACACCACCGCCGCGCTAGCCAGCACCGCCATCCTCGTGGCGGCGCTCGCCGTCAGCCTGCTGTTTGCCATGCTGGCCGCAAACCCAGGCTCACGCGGCGCCCTGGGGCCATCGGGCTGAGGCTGGAACAGGGGTGATGACAATGCCGTCCACCATGTACTACAGCGGGCTGAGGCTAGACCGGGCGGCCGCCGCCCGCGAGGACCCGGACTGGGTGGCAAAGGTCCTCGGTGAGGACAGCACCAGAGTGATCCCTCTGTGGCGCGACAAGTGCCTGGTTCGTGACGGGCTGCCGGTGACCACGCGACGCGGCGATGCGGAGGACCTGCTGGCTGCCGCAGAGGGCCTGGTCTTTCTAGGCTTGGACAACGGGTCGGCGGTCTTCGCCGCCGACGTCTCCGCCCTGGTGCAACCGGCCGCGCTGGTGCTGGCCGGTGCTCAGGCGGTAGTGGATATCCGGGCACTGGTCAGCGCAGTCTCGCCGCTCGCGGCCGGAATGTTTGCCTACGCGCGTGGAATCACGTACTGGCATCGCAACCAGAGGTTTTGCGGTGCCTGCGGGGGCCGGACGGACGCGCGGAGTGCTGGCCATCACCGGATATGCCTCAGCTGCGGCAATCTGCTATTCCCCCGCATCGAGCCAGCGGTGATCATGCTGGTGGAGTTGCCGGGCGAGCCCACACGTTGCCTCCTTGGCCGGCCCGCCGGAGCTGCTCCAGGACGTTTCAGCACGCTGGCGGGCTTTGTGGAGATCGGAGAAAGCCTCGAGGATGCGGTCCGCCGTGAAGTCGCGGAGGAGGCCGGGGTGCGCGTTGGCCGGGTCACTTACCAGGCGTCACAGGCGTGGCCGTTCCCTGCCGGCTTGATGGTCGGGTTCACTGCCGAGGCACTCGCAAGCACCATCCGCGCCGACCAGCGCGAGGTGCTTGAAGCGCGCTGGTTTACCGCACCCGAACTGCGGGCCCGCATCGCGGATCCTTCCCTCGGCGGTCCCTACCGGGCGGACTCGATCGGGAAGATCCTCATCGAGGACTGGCTGGCCACCCAGGCCTAGGTGGGCGGGAGGCTAAGCGAGCGAGAACCTCGTCGAGGGCTGAGAGGAGGAGGTCGGCGTGTTCGCGCTGGAATACGAGCGGCGGCCGGATCTTGAGCACGTTTCCGGCCGGGCCGGTCGCGCTGAGCAGTATGCCCCGCTCGCGCAGGGCCTCGGTCACACTCTGGGCGGGCGCCGCCGCGGGCCCACCGGATTCATCGATCAGTTCGACTCCCAGCAGGAGACCTTCGCCCCGGACGTCCCCGATAACGGGATGCCGTCCGGCGAGGGTCAGCACGCCCCGCCGGAGGTAGCCGCCGACTTCCGCGGCGTTGGCCACCAGACCCTCATCCTCGATGACGGCCAGGACCGCGAGCGCGGCCGCACAGGCGACCGGGTTCCCGCCGAAGGTGCTGAACAACTCGACCTCCCCGGGAACGGAATCGAGTAGCCCGGACCGGACGACGAGCGCGGCGACCGGGAACCCATTACCCATCGGCTTGCCCATCACCACCATGTCGGGCTCGATCCCTGAGGCCTGGAAGCTCCACAGGTGCGTCCCGGACCGGCCGTGACCGGCTTGTACTTCGTCGGCCACCACCAGCCCGCCCAGCGCCCGCGTCCTCCGGGCTGCTTCCTGCAGGTAGGCCGGCGGAGGCGACAGAATGCCGTCGGCGGTAAAGGCCGGGTCCAGGTACAGGGCGGCGAGGCCGTGATCGCCGAGCGCCTGGGCGGCGTCGTCCAGGTGCGCGGCGTACCGCTGCACCCATCCGTCCTGTTCCCGCCGGTACGGGCCGCGGTACCCGTCGGGGCCGGGGATAGTGGCCACGTGGCCCGGCTGCTCACCCTTGGCCCACTCTTCGGGTGACAGGGCGTGCGTGGCCTCAGTCAGACCGTGATACGCGAACGCGGTCACGATCGCGCCGGACCGCCCGGTGGCCGCCCGGGCGATCCGCCAGGCGAGGTCGTTGGCCTCGCTGCCGGAATTCACCACCATGACGGCGTCGAGCCCGGGCGGCAGGGTCGCTTTCAGCCGTTCAGCGAGCTCAACGATGGCTTCGTGCAGATAGCGACTGTGGGTCGCCAGCAGCCGCTGCTGCTGCGTGACCGCCCACGCGACCTGGGGGTGGCTGTGGCCGACCACGGGCACGTTGTTGTAGCAGTCGAGGTACCGGCGGTCCTCGGCGTCGAACAGCCAGACACCCTCGCCGCGGACCAGGTGCACGGGGTGCTCGTAAAACAATGGTGAGCGGGGCAGCGCCCGGCGGCGGCGCTCCAGCAGGTCGCTGGTGGCCAACCTCCGGTAGGGAAGCCCCCGGCAGGCCTCGCGGAAACGCCGCGCGACAGCGTCAATCCCCATCGCCTCGATCGCGTCCAGGAAGGCGCGAGCTCCAGGCTCGCCACTCGCGGCGTAGGCGGCGTTGTCCGGATAGAGGTCCTGCCGCCAGGCGGTGATCGTGATCTCGGTCGCGAGCCTGGCCGTCACCAGGTCCGCGAGCAGGCTGGCCTCTTCGTCTTCGAGGGGCGTCACCGACACGTAGCCGCGGATCAGCGCGTCCGTGGCCTCGATCGCGTCTTCCCGGCCGTGCAGCACATCAGCGATGGTGACGGCGAGATCGCAGACCAGCGGCGCGTGGGTCATGTCCCCGAAGTCCACGATCCCGCTAACCCGGAGGTCATCTCCCAGCAGCACGTTGTCCAGGCTCATGTCCCCGTGGATCACCTGGGCCCGCAGCCCGGGCAGCGCCGGTTCGACCACGGCCTGGAACCGGTCCAGAACCCGCTCCACCTGAGCTCGGCGAAGGCCGTCGGACAGATGGGGAAGCAGCGGGCGGAGCCTGGGCAGGTGGGTGATGTTCCACAGAATCTCGTAGTCGGCGGCCGGGTGGAAAAAGCCGCGCAGCGCCCGTCCCAGGCGGGCCGTGGTCTGCCCGTGGGACCAGATTGCTCCGGTGGTGAGGGCCGTGTTCACGACCACCTGCCCGGGCAGGAACGTGAAGAGCCGTGCTGGATAGTTCCGGCCGTCCGGCCCCGGCACCTCGATCCAGGATTCCCCGGTCACCGTCGGCAGGGCACGCATCACGGGCAGGCCCGGATCCACCCGCTCGATGTGGCGCAGCGCGGCCGCCTGCATCTCCAGAATGGGCCGGTCATCCGCCGGATTAGAGATCTTGAACAGGAAGCGCTGTCCGTCGGGGGTGCCCGCCCGGAAGTTCTGGTCGCGTTCGGCGGCCAGCGGCCGAAGAGATGACGACTCGACGCCGAACCCGTCCCGCAGGATCTGCCTCGCTGCGTCCGTGCTGAAGGCAGGTGGCGTGCTCTCCAGGGGGTCAGGGCGCTTCACCATAGGCCCGAAGGCTATCTTGCGGCCTGCCAGGCGACTACCGCGCGGCCAGCGGTGCGGTCAGGGCGCTGCGACCACTCCGGATGGCAGGATGCGCGCGGCACTCGCGCCGAAGTCCTCCGTGGACAGCCTGGCGGTGAATCCGATCGCACCCCCGCCGGGCACGGGCTGGCCTTCCCCGGTGAACTGGACAGGGTAGATCCGGGCCCGCTTGAACCGGCCGCCCGGCGACAGCGTCACGTGGAGGATCATGCTCATGTCGAAGTTGCCCTCGGTCGCGAAGTCGCCGTAGCCGGCGAAGTTTCCCAAGCTGTAGGCGATGAGATGGTGCTTGTAGAACTGGATGCCTCTGAGCACGTGCGGGCCGCTCCCGATGACCAGGCTGGCGCCAGCGTCGATCGCCATGTGCGCGAACGCCTCGGCGTTACCGCGGTCCTCGCCGAGGTAGCGCTCTTCCTGGCCGGTCACGTGGTCGGCGGTGGAGCCCTCCGCGCCGGCGTGCATGTAGACCACGACGACATGTGCCTGCCGGGCCGCGTGCGCGACGAGGGCCTGCGCCGCGGGCAGGTCGAGGAGATCCGCGTCGTAGGAGTAGGGCGCGAAAGCCAGGAACGCGACCTTGATCCGATGCACCGTGACCAGGGTTATCTCCCCGGGCAGCCCGGTCTGGTCCAGGCCGGCCGCGCGGATCGCCTGAACGGTCTGGGCCTGGCCGGTCTCGCCGAAATCGAACGAGTGGTTGTTGGCGTCATTGAGGATGGTGAACCCGGCCTGCTTGAGGTAACGCGCGTAGCCGGGCGGGTCCCGGAAGGCGAAACAGTCCTTGTGCGGGCGCTTCACGGAACCGCATTTGCTGATTGTGGCGGTCGTGAGCGTGCCTTCGAGGTTGCCGAAGACGATCTGGGCGCCACCGAGGATCGGCTCGACCCGGTGGAAGTAGGCCGCAGGGTCCGGGGGGAGGTCTGGCGTGTTCCCGAGCATCGTGTCGCCGACCGCTGCGATGGTCACCGAGGCACTTTTCGTGCTGGCCGCGCCCGGGCCCGCGCTCGCCTGGCCTGCTCCGGTACTGCCTGGCCTGGGACTGGCCGGCCCGGCCACGTCGGCCGAGGGTGACGCGCCCGGCAGCGTCCCGGTACCGCTGGCGGGGTGATGGCCAGATGTGCAGGCTGAAAGACACAGCAGCGCAGCGAAGCCGATGACGGCGCAAGATCCCTTCAAGTCAGCTCGCCCCCGGGTGTTGTCCCGTCTAGGCCGCCATGCCAGCCACGAATCCGCTGTGGCCAGGCCAGACGGATCCGCGCTGCGGATCAACCTAGCCTGAGAATCGTGGCCGGGCCCGGGAACTCGCGAGCCCAGCTGGCGCGCCGGTGGTCACTTGCCCGCGGTCACGGCCTTCAGCTCGTCCAGCGACTCCCGGATGAGTCGCGGCAAATCCTGCTCGCTGTCCCCGTCGATCCAGAGCCCGAACGCGATCTTGAAGACCGCGATCCCCGCCTCCGCGGTCAGGCTCGCGGCCGGTTCACTGACCCCCCGCCGGTGCAGCGCGCCTGCGAGCGCCGAGGCGAGCGAGGCGAGCTTGATCAGCTCGCGCTCCTGAAGTTCTGGGTTCGCGGCGATGATGGTCTGACGTTGCCGGGCACCTTCGCGGCGTTCCTGGAGGAGGACGCCGGCCACCTCGATGGCGGCGCCTATCGCGTCGATCGGCGCTGCGGAATCCGGAGCGCCGGCGACGGCATTGACGAGGTGTTCCTGCAAGGTGGCCGCCCCCCAGAACAGAACCTCGCGCTTGTCCGCGAAGTGCCGGAAGAACGTCCGCTCCGTGAGTCCGGCCCGCTTGGCGATCTCCGCCACCGTGGTCTGCTCGAACCCGCGCTCGACGTAGAGCTCCATGGCCGCCTGCTCCAGTCGGCCGCGCGCGTTTGGCTCCCATCGGCCCATGCCCCAGATCGTACTTGATGGCAGCAGCTGACATCAGGCGCACCATCATGGGATCGCGCCGTCAGCGCGCGCCGGTTCTGGTGGCCGGGCACGCCATCACGCATGCAGCGTGAGCGGACGGCGCGCTCTCTGAACTGCAGGTTGGGTCACCTGGTGGCAGGCGCCCGGCAGGGCAGACCAGCGAGACACGTTGCCGCCTTTCGCCGGCCACGCCCGCCGGGCGGCGTCAGGAGCAGGTCAACGCCGTCACACCCGTCGTCCCTCCGGACTACCCCCGCCGCCTGGCTCCAGCTCCAGCCCCAAGACCCGGCTTCGGGTAGGTATTGCGCAAATAGTGGTTCCTGTGCATTCATGTATCCGGCTGGTCCATACCGGGTGATTGTGGACTGCCGTTTCTGACGGGAGCCAGACGATGGGGAGACGTCCGCCGCCGGCCCACGCCGCTCGCGGCCGGCATGTGCTGATCCTCCCGCTCGCCCTCGGCCTGCTCGCGGCGCTGGGGGCTGGCGTCGGCGGGGCGTCATGGGTGGTTCACAGGTCGGCCGCCAGAGTGACCGGGTCGTCGTCGGCCGACGCGAGACCGGTGGCGGGAACCCGGAAACCGGCGGGTGCCCAGGCCACGGCCTGCCACCACGAGAAGGGGCCGTTCCACGTCAGCGGGACGCTGGTCACCGGCTCGACCGGGCGATACATCCCCTACGGGATCAACCTCACCGGGCTGGCCCACACCGATTACGCCGAGCGGATGGCCCAGGATGAGGCGGATATCGCCGGTGCCGCGGACGACTGGTGCGCGAACACGGTCCGCTTCCAGGTCCGTCAGGCGAATCTCGTCAGCATCACCGGTCACGTTAACCAGGCGTTCCTCCACGCCGTCATGGCCGAAGTGCACTTCGCGGAGGCCCGCGGTCTGGTCGTGGTGCTGAACCTCCAGTGGCAACTGGACGCCGCCAAGCTCGTGGAGTCCATGCCGACGCGGCGCAGCGAAGCCTTCTGGGCTTCCCTCGCCTCTCACTTCGGGACAGATCCCAGCGTCGTGTTCGACATCTTCAATGAGCCAGCGCAACGGGCGCCGTGCGGCTGGGCGTTCTGGCGTGACGGTGGTATGTGCCGGGGTCACCAGTACCTCGGGATGCAGGCCCTGGCTGACTACATCCGCGCGCGGGCGCCGAACCTGTTCTGGGTCGAGGGGATCAGCGCGGGGAGCCTCCTGAACGAAGCGTGGCAGTACCACATCACCGGCGACGGGCCGCTGGAATACAGCGAGCATCGCCCGCCGGGGAGACACCAGTACCAGACCTGGGACTCCGAGTTCGGGTACATCGCCCGTAGCGGCCATGCTCCCGTCGTCGAAGGTGAGTGGGCCGACTACGCCCGGCCCAACGCACCGTGGGCCTGCTGGGACAACGCCCCGGTTTCTGCGCCCCGGTTCCTCAATTACCTGCAGGCCCGCGGGTTCGGCCTCATCATGACCCTGCTCGTCAAGAACCAGCTGATCAAGTCGGGGAACCTGAACGATCCGACCCACTTCCGGAGCAACTGGTCCTGCACGGCCGGTCTCGACCAGGGCGTAGGCCACCAGGCCCGGCAGTGGTTCATCCGGCAGAACGGGTAACAGCCCAGTTCCCCGCTCCTACCACGAAGACGTCGCGGACAGGCCCCTGTTCTTGAGCAGGCGGCGGCCCTCCTCGCTGCCCGCGGCGTGGGAATGGAACGGAACGTTGAACCGGGCGGGCTGGCCCGGGCCTGGTTTGTGACCAGGCCCGGGATCCAGCGAGAATGCATCACATCCTGCTGGTCAGCGGACGCGCTACGCGCCGGGCCTGCTGGCGGGTTGGATGTTCTGGTTGATGTGGAAGATGTTGTCTGGGTCGTAGCGGTCTTTGATCTGGGCGAGGCGGGTGTAGTTGCCGCGGTAGGAGGCTTTGACCCGGTCTTGTCCTTCGTTCAT
>DASQRM010000063.1:0-2619 GCA_035642895.1 Streptosporangiaceae bacterium
CGCGCTGCTCAGTGAGGGTCACCGGCGTGCGGAGCAGGGCGCCGACGTGATCGTGGCCGGCGT
Source organism: Streptosporangiaceae bacterium (assembly GCA_035642895.1). Taxonomy (GTDB): domain Bacteria; phylum Actinomycetota; class Actinomycetes; order Streptosporangiales; family Streptosporangiaceae; genus RYN-230. The sequence continues at coordinate 64 of DASQRM010000063.1, forward strand.
GCAGACACGCGGACGGCCCGTCACCGCCGCGATGCTGGACGGTCTGGAGATCATTCCGCCCGCTACAGCGGAGTTCCTCGGCGCAGCCGCCAGAGACGTGGACCTCGGCGCCGTGCTGGCACGCCGACCGCAGGTCGCCCTGGTGGATGAGCTGGCGCACAGCAATCTGCCCGGCCGAGGGCACGCCTGCCGATGGCAGGATGTGGCTGAACTGCTGGCGTCCGGAATCGACGTGATCACCACAGTCAGCATTGCGCACCTGGATTCCCTCGCCGACATAGCAGAAAAGATCACCGGCGTCCCGGCCGGGACGACCGTGCCGGACCCAGTCGTCCGCGCCGCGGACGAGATCGAGCTGGTAGACGTGACGCCCGAAGCACTGCGAGACCGGATAGCCCGCGGCCAGGTCTACCCTCGCGAACACGCCGAGACGGCACTGTCCGGTGCGTTCCGCGTCGGGCCCCTGGCGGCGCTGCGCGAACTCGCCCTGCTCTGGCTGGCCGCTTCGCTGACCCAGAACCGGCAGGGGTATCGTCCCGACGGCGATGTCGATGATGGCCGGCCGACCCGGGAACGGGTCATGGTCGCGCTCACCGGCGGCCCGGAAGGCCAGGCCCTGATCCGGCGGGCGGCGCGGATCGCCGCTCGCTCCGGCGGAGATCTGCTGGCTGTCCATGTCACCCGCCCCGGCGGCCCTGCCGACACCGCCGCCATCGCTCTCGCGGCCCAGCGCCAGCTGACCGAATCAATTGGCGGCACCTACCACCAGCTGGCAGACCTCGACATTCCCGACGCGCTGCTGACATTGGCCCGCACCGAAAATGCCACCCAGCTGGTCCTCGGCCGGCGTCATCGCTCACGCCTGGGAGCACTGCGGCCCAACGCCCGGATCAGATCCCGGATCATCCGCGGCTCCAGCGGAACCGATGTGCATATCATCACCTACCCGGCAAAGCTCTCCCCGCCGACCGAGTGGCAAATACCGCGTCCGTTCGGTATTAAATCCTTATTTCCTAACGGACCGGGTATCTGCTCGATCACCGCCTCGAGCACATCGGGTGAAGAGCAGCATCGCAGCTGGAGATCTTCAGTGGCCAGGCTTACCGGCTGCCGCCCGGCGGGCCGCATCAGCAGCCCGCTAGCCCGCGGGAACAGGCCGGGACGGCCGGGTGGATCATTGGGTGCCGAAAAACCCCTATCAGGGGTACAGCGACCCACGCTGATGCGACCGTGCCGCTGCATGAACGCGGCAACCGCCCTCACGCTGGGGCTCCGAGCGATTCTGGCTTCGTGAAATCAACGCAGAAGACTACGGTGCCCATCCAGCAGACATAATTTAGGTCACCACGCGTGGCTGACCAATCGGACCCCCAGGTCACGTCGCACTCGGGGCAATTCCTCCGGTCGCCGACGATACCGAGGACTGCGCCCGGCTTTCCGCAATTCCAGCACAGATCAGGATCAGCCTTTTGCCGATGTCCGCTCACGTGCCATCACCCCGGACGACGGAGAGCCCGCGGCCTGCCATCCGGTCGGCAAGCGCCCGGTGGCGAAGTCGCGCTCGGTCGGCGGCGATCAGGCCTCCCCATACACCGTGCTGCCCGATGTCCCAGTGCCGCAGCGATAGCGTCAGGCAGTGGCCGCGTACCGGGCAGGTCGCGCAGATAGCGATGGCCGCGGCTGCCTCCTGGCGGGCCCGGCCGGTGTCGGCGCTGACCGGGAACCACTGATCGGGATCGAGGCCGCTGTCAGAACACTGGGCGTACCTGATGACCAGAGCCCACGACCCTGGTCCGGTTCGCCGGCCGGGCATCCGGCCGGCGAGCCGCATCGTGCGCGGTGGAGCCATCGGTGGTTCTCCTTTACCGGGAGGCAGGCACTTCGTGCCAGACACCGCCGTTGAGGTTGATGTTGTTGCCCCGGGCCTGGCCGGAAGCGGTATCTGCGATGTAGGTGTACAGCGGGTGCCCGTTGTAAGTGAGCTGGTGTGAGCCGTCCGTGCGGGTAATCGTGGTCACCTTGCCCGGTAGGCGCTGCCCGGCCGCGGTGGTGCCGGTCACCGGGGGCCAGTACACGGCGCAGCTGCCGTAGCACTTGGATGCGGTCGGGGTGTCGGGGGCGAACGAGTAGAGCGTGAAGCCCTTGGCGTTGGTCAGTACCGTGGTCCCGCCGATCGTCGTGGTCTTCAGGACCGTGCCCGTACCCGTGGCCGTAGCTGCGGGTGCCGGAGAGCTGGCTCCGGCAACCACCAGCCCGAACAGCACCAGTGCCGCAACGGCCAGGCCCGCGGCGGCCATTCCGGCTACCCTGGCGGCGGCCGGCGGGATCTGGGCGGGGAACCGGGCCGGGGCCGCTGCCGTGCCGTCCGCCGGGGCGTTCGCCGCCGCGGGAGCAAGCGCGAGCGCGGCCAGGACGACGAAAGCGATCACCTCCACGACACCGGCGACGATGCCAGCCGTCGTGCGTACCTCCTTGAACCCGAACAGCCCGGTCCAGACCGACAGGAGGTACCCGCCGAGGGTGGCGAGGGCGAAGCCGGCTCCCGCCGCGGCGGCC
>DASQRM010000064.1:0-55743 GCA_035642895.1 Streptosporangiaceae bacterium
CCGGCATCTCCTCCAGGACCGTCACGAAATGCACGGCGGTCTGCGGGGATCTGATGACGCTCTGCACGGTGTCGGCGTGGCCGCGGATCGGACCCACCTTGGCCAGGCCCGATATCTCGGTGGCCACGTTCAGGAAATTGCAGATCCGGCCGGTGGGCGGGGCGTCCATGACCACCGCGTCGTAGTAGAGCCGCCCGCCGGACCGGCGCCGGGTGGCCTCTACGGCCTTGCCGGTCAGCAGCACGTCGCGCAGGCCGGGGGCGATGGTGGTGGCGAAGTCGACTACGCCCAGGCGGGTCAGGGCGGTCCCGGCGTGCCGGAGGTTGTAGAACATCTCCAGGTACTCGATCAGGGCGGCCTCGGGGTCGGCGGCGAGCCCGTCCACCTCCCCGCCGGGCAGGGTGGGGGTGGCCGGGGCTACCGCGACCCGCCGCTCCGAGCGGGGCAGCGGCGGGGAGTCGAACAGGCGGGCGATGCCCTGGCGTCCCTCGACCTCCATGAGCAGCACCCGGCGCCCCCCGGCCGCCAGCGCGATGGCCAGAGCCCCGGCTACCGTCGTCTTGCCCGTCCCGCCCTTGCCGGTGACAACGTGCAGCCGGACACCTTCCCAGTCTGTGTCCCGCGACCTCACTCACAGGAGGCTATCTCTGCCCGGCCACCAGATACTCCGCTCGACCGGGGGGTGCGGAGCTCGCCAGGGGTGGCCATGTCCAGCGCCCGCGGGCTGCGGCCGGGAGGCCTGGCGGCCCGCGGCGGACGGGTCTCGTGGGCCGTGGCGGGGTGTCTGGCGGGCCATGGCCGGGGGTCCGGCGTGCTGCGGCGGGGGGTAGTGTCGCACGCCCCGTTTGTCACTAGGCTGGAGCTGAAGGGGCCAGACGGCGGGGACCTCAGCGATGAGAAGAGGTGTGTCCGATGGTCGCAGCCCTGATTGTCATCCTGGTGCTGATCATCGTGGCCGGGGCGACAGTGGTAGGCAGGTCGCTCCGGGTGGTGCAGCAGTACGAGCAAGGCATCGTGTTCCGGTTCGGCAGGGTCCTGCCCGGCACCCGGGGCCCGGGACTGACCATCCTGCGGCCGGTCGGCGACCGCATGCAGAAGGTCAACATGCAGATCATCGCCATGGCGGTTCCCGCCCAGGAGGGCATCACCAGGGATAACGTCAGTGTCCGGGTGGACGCGGTGGTCTACTTCCGGGTCATCGACCCCATCAAGGCGGTCGTGAACGTCCAGAACTACATGTTCGCCGTGTCGCAGCAGGCCCAGACCTCGCTGCGGTCCATCATCGGCCAGTCCGAGATGGACCAGCTGCTCGCCGAGCGGGACACCGTCAACCGGGAACTGCGCCGGATCATCGACGAGCCGACCGAGGGACCCTGGGGCATCCGGGTGGAGCGGGTCGAGCTCAAGGACGTGAACCTGCCCGAGGGAATGAAGCGGTCCATGTCCCGCCAGGCCGAGGCCGAGCGGGAACGGCGGGCCAGGATCATCTCCGCCGACGGCGAGTACCAGGCCTCCAAGCGGCTCGCCGCGGCGGCCAACGTGATGGCCCGTGACCCGGCCGCGCTTCAGCTCCGGCTGCTGCAGACCGTGGTCGAGGTCGCCGCCGAGAAGAACAGCACGCTGGTCATGCCGATACCGGTCGAGCTGCTCCGGTTCTTTGACCGGGTGGCACCCGGGATAGCCGAGTCACAGGGGGTGGCGCCGCCGCCGACGGACACCGGGGACGCTGAGCTCGCGGCGGCCGAGGCCGCGGCCGAGGTCGGAGGGGCCGAAGAGATGCCCGGGATTGCCGACGCGCCGCTCTCGGAGATCGCCAATGCTCCGCTCCCGGAGATTCCCGAGGCGCCCGTGCCGGAGCTGGACGAGGCGGCCATCCCGCCGGTCCCCGAGGGAGCCATCCCACCGGTTCCCGAGGCCGCGCCCGCCCCGGAAGCCACCACCCCCGGAACCACTACTCCCGGAACCGCCGCCCCCGGCACCGTGGGGACGCCCCCGGCCGACGGGCAGGAAACCCCGAACGGCAGGAGGCCCTAGCTTCGGGCTGACGGCGGAGCTCCTGGCTGACAGCGAAGATCTGGCTGACGCCAGCCTGAGGACCGGTGCCCTGCCCGCTAGGGTGGCGCCATGCAAAAGTGGGAGTACGCGACAGTGCCGTTGCTGGTGCACGCAACCAAGCAGATCCTGGACAACTGGGGCGACGACGGCTGGGAGCTCGTGGCGCTGGTGCCGGGCCCGAACCCCGAGCAACTGGTGGCCTACATGAAGCGGGCCAAGGGGGAATCATGACGGCCGGGCCGACCCCGGCAGGCAGCACCCCTGAGGAGCGGCTCGCCGCGCTGGGCTTGGCGCTCCCGGAGGTGACCCCGCCGCTGGCCGCCTACGTGCCCGCCGTGCGCACCGGCGCCTACGTCTACACCGCGGGCCAGCTCCCGATGGTCGGCGGAGCGCTGCAGATGACCGGCAAGGTCGGGGCCGACGTCGGCGTGGCGGAAGCCGCGGCCCTCGCCCGGATCTGCGCGCTGAACGCTCTCGCCGCGGTGGCGTCGGTATCGGGCGGCCTGTCGGCCGTGATCCGGGTGGTCAAGGTCACCGGGTTCGTGGCCAGCGCGCCCGACTTCACCCAGCAGGCCCAGGTCATCAACGGGGCCAGCGAGCTGCTCCTGGAGGTGTTCGGTGAAGCCGGCCGGCACGCCCGCAGCGCGGTCGGGATGGCCGTCCTCCCGCTCGACGCTCCCGTCGAAGTCGAGCTGATCGCCGAGGTCGGGGACGCCCCGCGTGCCTGAGCCGGCCAGCGCTGAGCCGGCCAGGAGCCAGTCGCCCAGCACTGAGCCGGCCTGGAGCGAGGCAGCCAGCACCGAGCCGGCCAGCACTGAACCGGCCAGCACCGAGCCGGCCAGCCCGACCCCGCCGGACCACGCGATCTTGCGCCTGCCCCCTGCGCTGGCCGAGCAGGCCCGCGATGTCCTGAGCGGCCGGAAACCGGCGGCCACCCCCCGCGACGCGGCCTCGGTGCTGCTGCTCCGGCCGGCGACAGCGAACCGGCCCGGACGGCCCGGCATCGAGGTCTACCTGCTGCGCCGCGTGCGGTCCATGGCGTTCGCGCCTGGTGCGTCCGTCTTCCCCGGCGGGTCCGTGGATCCCCGGGACGCCGAGGAGGGGCTGGCCTGGGCCGGCCCCGATCCCGTGGAGTGGGGCCGGGACCTGGACGCGCGCGCCGACGTGGCCCGGGCGCTGGTGTGTGCCGCGGTCCGGGAGACGTTCGAGGAGTCCGGCGTGCTGCTGGCCGGCCCGACCGCCAGCACCGTGGTCGCGGACACCAGCGGCCCGGACTGGGAGGCGGACCGGCAGGCCCTGCTGGACCACTCGCTGTCCCTGGCCGGCTTCCTCGGCCGCCGGGGCCTGGTGCTGCGCTCGGACCTGCTACGCCCCTGGGCGCGCTGGATCACCCCGGTCGCCGAGCCCCGCCGGTATGACACCAGGTTCTTCCTCGCCGCCATCCCGGCCGGCCAGCGGACCAGGCACGTCGGCGGCGAGGCCGACGAGGTGGCCTGGTGGCAGCCGGATGCGGCGATCCGGGCCGCGCGCCAGCGTGAGCTGCGGCTGATGCCACCGACCGCGGTGTGCCTGGCCGAGGTGGGCGCGTATAGCCAGGTGGACGCGGCGCTGCGGGCCACCCGCGATCTCCGCCCGGTGACGCCGGAGATCGTCGAGGCCGAAGACAGCCTGTGGCTGACCGCGGACCTGAAAGTGGAGTACCCCCTGTGAGTGCCGTCTGGGACCGGTTCGCGAGGGTGGGCTGTCAGGCCTGGCCGAGTGGCCGGTGGGGTTGTTGTTGCCGGACGGCGCGAACGTCCCAGGAAGCCCTATGACCGCGGCGGACAGCTCCCCGCCGGGCAGCAATCCCCCGACGGACGCTTCCCCGCCCGTCGATGGCTCGGGCACCGCTCGGGCCCGCTGCGTCCTCGCCCCGAACCCCGGGCCGATGACCCTTAACGGAACCAACACCTGGCTGATCGCCGAGCCAGGATCGGCCGTGGCCATGGTCGTGGACCCAGGGCCGGACGACGAGGCCCACCTGGGACGGGTCCGGGATCTGGCCGCCGCGGCGGGCCAGCGGATCGGCCGCATCCTGCTCACCCATGGGCACCTGGACCACTCGGCGGGCGCGGCCCGGCTGGCCACTCTGACCGGGGCACCGGTGATGGCCGTGGACCCGGCGCTGCGGCGCGGACCGGACGAGAGCCGCGGCCGTAGCCGCGGGGCGGCCGACAGCGGCCTGGGGCCGGGAGACGTGCTCACCGAGGCGGGCTGTGAGCTGCGGGTGGTGGCGTCACCCGGGCACACTGCCGACTCGGTCTGCCTGCTGCTACCGGCCGACGGGGCCCTGCTCACCGGGGACACGGTGCTGGGCCGGGGCACCACGGTGATCGCCGAGGACGGCAGCCTGGCCGACTACCTGGCCACCCTGGACCGGCTCCGGGCCCTCGCCGACGAGCAGCAGCTGAGCACGCTGCTGCCGGGCCATGGGCCGCTGCTCGCCGACCCGGCTGGTGTGCTCGATTTCTACATCTCGCACCGCCGGGAGCGGCTCGCCGAGATCCGCGCCGCCCTCGCCGCCGGGGACCGGACCGGCGAGGAGATCGTCGCGCGCGTCTACGCGGATGTGGACCGCAGCCTCTGGCCGTTCGCCCGGTGGTCGGTCCGGGCCCAGCTCGACTACCTGGCCAGCCGGGGGGAACTGCCCCCGGGGATCAGCCCCTGACCGCAGCACTGGCCAGACAGCAGTGGCCAGTCAGTGCTGGCTAAGCAACGCTGGGCTAAGCAACGCTGGGCTGATCAGTGCCCGCTGATCAGTGCCGCTAATCAGTGGGCCCGCTTGGCCAGCCGGTCCGCGTCGATGATCAGCACGGACTTGGCCGACAGGGTCAGCCAGCCCCGGGCGGCGAAGTCGGCCAGCGCCTTGTTCACCGTCTCCCGGGACGCCCCGACCAGCTGGGCCAGCTCTTCCTGGGTGAGATCGTGGTGAACCTGAAGTCCTTCCGCGGTCTGCTCACCGAAGCGGTCCGCGAGGTCGAGCAGGGCCTTGGCCACCCGGCCCGGCACGTCGGTGAACACCAGGTCGGCCATGACGTCGTTGGCCCGGCGCAGCCGCTGAGCCAGGGCCCGCAGCAGATGCAGGGACACCTCGGGGCGCCCGGTCAGCCAGTCCAGCAGCTCGTCATGGGCCAGGGCGGCCAGCCGGGTATCGGTGACCGCGACCGCGCTCGAAGTCCTCGGGCGCGGGTCGAACAAGGAAAGCTCGCCGAACATCTCGCCCGGGCCGAGCACGCTCAGCAGATTCTCCCGCCCGTCCGGGGCGGCGCGGGTCAGTTTGATCTTTCCTTCGAGCACCACGTAGAGCCGGTCCCCGGCATCGCCTTCATCGAACAGCCGTTCCGCCCGGACGAGATCGACGTCTGTCACCAGGGACCGCAGTGCTTTGGCGCCCTCATCATCGAGCGCCTCAAACAGCGGCGCCCGGCTGAGAACGTCCTCCGCATGTTCCACGGGTGCCTCCTTGTGCACGTTATATGCACAGTGTCGCGCATCACAGGGCATGCTCGCGAGCGGGCCCGGCCAGGTCATGCCGGTAATGCGGAGACCTGGGCCCCCGGGGGCACGGGCCTGGCTGGTTACTCTTCGGATTCCAGCAGCCGCAGGCGGCAGGTCTCGATTTCTTTTTCCGCCTCCGCCCGGCCGACCCAGCCGCCGATCTCGACCTCTTTGCCCGGCTCCAGGGCCTTGTAGACCTCGAAGAAGTGCTGGATCTCCAGCCGGTCGAACTCATTCACGTCATCGATATCGGCCAGGCCGGACATCCGGGGATCGGTCGCCGCCACGCACAGGACCTTGTCGTCCAGGCCCTTCTCGTCCCGCATCCGGAACATGCCGATGGCCCGGCAGCGGATCAGGCAGCCCGGGAAGGTGGGCTCTTCCAGCAGCACGAGCGCGTCGAGCGGATCCCCGTCGTCGGCCAGCGTGTCCTCGACGTATCCGTAGTCCGACGGGTACCGGGTCGAGGTGAACAGCATCCGGTCCAGCCGGATGCGGCCGGTTTCATGGTCCATCTCATACTTGTTCCGTTGCCCTTTGGGGATCTCGATGACTACATCGAATTCCACGATGTCGCTCCCTGGCCGTGAAGGTGATTGACTCCGGTGCTGGACGTGTCCCAGGCTGCCTTCCTGGCTCACGGGGACTGGTATCGGCTGGGCCCCCGCTTCCGGAGTCTAAGCATCTCGTGAGGGGATTGGCGTTGGCGAACCGGGCAGTGCCGAGCCAGACACGGCCGAACCGGCCCCAGTCCAGCAAGCCCGAGTCCAGCAAGCCCGAGTCCAGCACGCCTCAGTCCAGTACGCCTCAGTCCAGCAAGCCCCAGTCCAGCAAGCCCCAGTCCCGGCGACTGAGGGCCACCATGGTGGTCACGCTCGCCATGATGAGCGTCTTCACCCTCGCCGCTGGGGTCGCCGTCGCTACCTTGATGCCCGCCCGCCTGGCCCTCTGGAACATCCCCCGGGTCGCCGCCCACCCGCCCGCGGCCGCCAGCCAGGTACTGCCGGCCGTCCGCTCCTCCGCCCCGCTGCCCACCGGCCGCGGCCTGTCCGCGGCGCTGTCCCCGATACTCGGCTCCCGGGTGCTCGGCAAGCAGGCCGGCGCCGAGGTCGTCGACCCCGGGACCGGGCGGGTGCTGTTCGCCCGGGGGGCCTCGACCCTGATCCAGCCAGCCTCCACGACCAAGCTGGTGACCGCGATTGCCACGCTGGACGTGCTCGGCCCCTCGGCCCGGTTCACCACCCGGGTGGTGTCGGGTACATCACCCGGATCGATCGTGCTGGTCGGCGGAGGGGATCCGACCCTGGCCGCAGGCCCGGCCCCCGCGTCGGACTACCCGCAGCCAGCCACGCTCAAGGCGCTGGCCACCGCCACCGCGCGAGCGCTGCACGGCCAGGGGCGCCACTCGGTCCGGTTGGGCTACGACGCCTCCTTGTTCACCGGGCCGCCGCTGGCGCCGGGGTGGCCAAGGGCCTACATCACCACCGGCAACGTCACCGCGATCACCTCGCTCGAGGTGGATCAGGGCCGGCTGACCCGGGGTGGCGCGCCGCAGGACGCGGACGACCCGGGTAATTTCCGGCCCCGGTCTACCGACCCCGCCGGGCAGGCGGCCCAGGCCTTCGCCGCCTTCCTCAGCGCCGACGGGATCCGCGTCACCGGCCAGGGCGGCCCGCAGAAGGCGGCGGCGCACGCGGCCACCATCGCCTCCGTCTCCTCACCGCCGCTGTCGGCGATCGTGGACTGGATGCTGCGCGAGAGCAACAACGTGATCGCCGAGAACCTGGCCCGCCAGGTCGCGCTGCGCGAGAGGCGGCCGGCTTCGTTCAGCGGCGCGGCCGCGGCCGTCACCGCCATCGCGCGCCGGCTTGGCGTGGCCGGCGGGATTCACCTGGTCGACGGCTCGGGCCTGTCTCCGCGGGACCGGATCACCCCGGCCGCGCTGGCCCGCCTGGTCAGCCTGGCGTCGGCGGGTACCCGGGGCCGCCTGCGGGCCGCCATCACCGGCATGCCGGTGGCCGGCTTCTCCGGCACGCTGGCCCCCGGGCAGAGCGTCTTCAGCGGGTTCACCGCCCGCTCCCGCGGCCTGATCCGGGCCAAGACCGGCAACCTGAGCAGCGTGGCCACCCTGGCCGGGCTGGTCTACGACGCCAGCGGACGGCTGCTGGCCTTCGCGTTCATGACCGACCAGGTACCGGTCACGGGCCTCGGCAAGGCCGCGGATGGGCTCGACCGGATGGCCTCCGCACTGGCCGGCTGCGGCTGCCGCGGCCGGTGAACCGCGGCCCCAGTCAGGGAACCACGGGCCAGCAGGCTGCCCCGGCCCTCCCGAGCACGTACGGTGGAGGGGTGAGCAGCGGGCAGATGATCGATTGGGACGTGGCCATCTCGACCGGGGTCAGGTGGGCACGGCCAGGACCCCAGGTCAGCCTGGGTGAGGCGCGGGCGGTGGTCGCGGAACTCCGTGCGCTCGCCGACCAGGTGTCCGAGCCGGTCCGGGCGGTCACCGGCATGTCCGGACCCGGCGAGGACGGCAGCGGCTGGGTCGCGGTCGTGGACCGGCCGGGCTGGATCCGGGCCAACGTGGACGGCTTCCGGGTCGTGCTCGACCCGCTGGCCGAGCGCCTGCGGGAGCGGGGCAACGCCCCGGGCGGGGCGGTCGTCACGGCGGTGGGATCCCGGGTCACGGGCGTCCAGGCCGGGCTGATCCTCGCCTATCTGTCCGGCCGGGTCCTCGGCCAGTACGAGCTTTTCCTGCCGCCCGACCCCAGCTCTCCCAACGGAGTCGCGCCGGCCGGCCGGCTGACGCTGGTCGCGCCGAACATCGTGATGGTCGAGCGCGAACTCGGGGTCAACCCGCACGACTTCCGCCGGTGGGTGTGCCTGCACGAGGAGACCCACCGGACCCAGTTCACCTCCGTGCCCTGGCTGCGCGGCTACGTCCAGGAGCAGATGAGCGAGTTCCTGCTCGCCTCCGACCTGGACCCGGCGACCATCCTCGGCCGGCTCCGCTCCGCGGCGGACGCCGTGGCGGGCGCGGTGCGTGACGGCGGCGGGGACAGCGTCCTGGAGGCCATCCAGAGCCCCCGGCAGCGCGAGATCCTGGACCGCCTGACCAGTGTGATGACCCTGGTCGAGGGACACGGCGACTACGTGATGGACGCCGTCGGCCCGCAGGTGGTGCCCTCGGTCGAGCAGATCAGGCAGCGCTTCAACGAGCGGCGGGGCACCGGGGGGCGGATCGAGCGCACCCTGCGCCGGATCCTCGGCATCGACCTGAAGATGAAGCAGTACGCGCAAGGCTCGCGCTTCGTCAAGGCGGTGGTGGATGAGGCGGGGATGGCCACCTTCAACAAGGTGTGGACGTCGCCGCAGACCCTGCCGACCAAGGACGAGTTCGTGCACCCGGAGCTGTGGCTCGACCGGGTGGGCCGCGGAGGCGCGCTGGCCGCGGGCGGCTGACCGGCCATGGGCCCGCAGCCCGCGGTAGCCCAGGCGCGTGCCTGCGTCCGGCGCTGCCTCGGCGATCTGGAGCCCGGGGACCTGGTGCTGGCCGCCTGCTCGGGGGGCGCGGATTCGCTGGCCCTGGCCGCTGCGCTAGCCCACGAGGCACCCCGGCTGGGGCTGCGCGGCGGCGCGGTGACCGTAGACCATGGCTTGCAGGACGGATCGGCGGCGCAGGCCTCCCGGGCCGAGGCGACGCTGCTCGCCCTGGGGCTCGACCCAGTGCGGCAGGTCCGGGTGACCGTGCCGCCCGGAGCCGGTGGCCCGGAGGCCGCGGCACGCAGCGCCCGGTACACCGCGCTTGAGCAGGAGGCGCGGCAGACCGGGGCTGCGGCGGTGCTGCTCGGCCACACCCGTGACGACCAGGCCGAGACGGTGCTGCTCGGGCTGGCCCGTGGCTCCGGCGCGCGGGCCCTGGCGGGGATGCCCGCCCGGCGTGGACGCTTCCGCCGCCCGATGCTCGGCCTCGCCCGGTCCACCTTGCGTGCGGCCTGCCTGGCGCAGCGGCTTGAGCCGTGGGACGACCCGCATAACCACGACCCCTCTTACGCGCGAGTCCGGGTGCGCCACCAGGCGCTGCCCGCGCTGGAGGAGGCGCTCGGGCCCGGGATCGCCGAGGCGCTGGCCCGCAGCGCGGCCCAGCTGGCCGCGGACTGCGAGGCGCTGGACGACATCGCCCGCGGTGAGGAGGGCCGGATCCAGGGTCCGGACGCCGCGGCGGACCTCACTGGCGGCACCCTGGCCACGCTGGACATCGAGGGACTGGCCGAACTGGCCCCGGCGATCCGGACCCGGGTGCTGCGCCAGGCCGCCCTGATGGCGGGCTGCCCGGGTGGCTCGCTGACCGCCACCCATGTCGCCGCCCTGGACGCGCTGGTGACCGGGTGGCACGGCCAGCGCGGGGCAGACCTGCCGGGGGCCGTCCGGGTGCAGCGCCGGTATGGGAGGCTGCTGTTCAGCGGAGGCAGCGTAGTCAGAGGTGGGCCAGTCAGGGTGGGGCCGCCGGACCGGACCGAGGCGGAGGCTACCGGTGGACGCGAGTGATGTTGGTGCGGACCTGAAGGACGTGCTCATCGCAGAGGAACGGCTGCGGGCCCGGGTGATTGAGCTGGCGGCACAGATCGATGCCGATTACGCCGGCCGCGAACTACTCCTCGTCGGGGTGCTGAAGGGGGCCGTCATGGTGATGGCCGATCTGGCCCGGGCGATGCACCTGCCGGTTCAGATGGACTGGATGGCCGTGTCCTCATACGGTTCAGGCACCCGGTCCTCCGGGGTGGTGCGAATCCTCAAGGACCTCGACACCGACATCACCGGCAAGCATGTGCTGGTGGTCGAGGACATCGTGGACTCCGGGCTCACCTTGTCCTGGCTGGTCGGCAACCTGCGGTCCCGGGGCCCGGTGTCGGTGCGGGTGTGCGTCATGCTGCGCAAACCCGCCGCCGCCCGGATGGATGTGGACGTCGCCTACACCGGCTTCGACATCGAGAACGAGTTCGTGGTCGGGTACGGACTCGACTACGCCGAGAAGTACCGGAATCTGCCGTTCATCGGCACCCTCGCCCCGCATGTATACAAAGGTGAGGAGTCGTCCGGGACAGACGCGGAACCCGGGACGGAGGAATCCGCCGAAGCGCCGCCAGGCCGCCAGGCGGACCTAGGGAACAGGATCAGCGATGAGGAGCGTTGAGGTCTGCGAAGGCTCGCTGAGTCGTGGCAGCAGCTTCTCTGTGCCGGCTGCGCCGGCCGGGGTGTACCGTCGGGTATTCCCGGCAGCGCGGCCGGGAATGACAAGCGCTGCCGGCTATGACAAGGAAGCCGGGCATGCTCACTCAGGCGCAAGGCAGTCCAGCCGGGATCGGCAGGACATGAAGCTGGTCAGGAGGAACCCGCGCAAGGCTGGCGGGGCCGGTCATCGATGGATCTGAAGCGCTATTTCCGCGGGCCGTTCGTAGCGGTCCTTGTGATGCTGCTGGTCTTCTTCGTTGTCTACGAATATGCCAGCTCGGGTAGCTCGTACACCCAGACGGACACGTCCAGGGTCGTCACCCTCATCGAGCAGGGCAACGTCAAGTCGGCGCTGCTCACCGACAAAGAGCAGACGATCCAGATCACCACGAAGTCGGGTCAGAAGTACGAGGCCTCGTGGGTGGGCAATGAGGGCCAGCAGCTGGCCCAGCTGCTCCAGCAGAAGGCCCCGCCGCAGGGCTGGAACGTCAATGTGCCCAAGAGCAGCTCGGTGTGGAGCCTTATCTTCAGCTGGCTCCCGTTCCTCCTGGTCATCCTCATCTTCTTCTTCATGCTGAACCAGATGCAGGGTGGCGGCTCCCGGGTAATGAACTTTGGCAAATCCAAGGCCAAACTCATCACCAAGGACACCCCGAAGACCACTTTTGCCGATGTGGCCGGTGCGGACGAGGCCATCGAGGAACTTCAGGAAATCAAGGAGTTCCTGCAGAACCCGGCCAAGTTCCAGGCCATCGGGGCCAAGATCCCCAAGGGCGTGCTGCTGTACGGGCCGCCCGGAACGGGCAAGACGCTGCTCGCCCGGGCGGTGGCCGGCGAGGCCGGGGTTCCCTTCTACTCCATCTCCGGCTCTGACTTCGTCGAGATGTTCGTCGGTGTCGGTGCGTCCCGGGTCCGTGACCTGTTCGAGCAGGCCAAGGCCAATGCGCCTGCCATCGTCTTCGTGGACGAGATCGACGCCGTGGGCCGGCACCGCGGCGCGGGCTTCGGCGGCGGCCACGACGAGCGGGAGCAGACGCTGAACCAGCTGCTCGTCGAGCTGGACGGCTTCGACGTCAAGGGCGGCGTGATCGTGATCGCGGCGACCAACCGGCCCGACATCCTGGACCCGGCGCTGCTGCGCCCCGGCCGGTTCGACCGGCAGATCGTGGTGGCCCAGCCCGACCTGGCCGGGCGGCGCGGCATCCTCAAGGTGCACGCCCGCGGGAAGCCGTTCGGTCCCGACGTGGACCTGGACATCATCGCCCGGCGGACGGCCGGCTTTACCGGCGCCGACCTGGCCAACGTCATCAACGAGGGCGCCCTGCTGACCGCGCGGCACAACGGCACGCTGATCACCATGGGCGCGCTGGAGGAGTCCATCGACCGGGTGATGGCCGGCCCGGAGCGCAAGAGCGTGCTGCTGTCTGAGAAAGAGCGCAAGATCATCGCCTATCACGAGGGCGGCCACGCCCTCGTCGGCCACGCACTGCCGAACGCCGACCCGGTGCACAAGATCACGATCATCCCGCGCGGCCGGGCGCTGGGCTACACGGCGTCGGCTCCGCAGGAAGACAAGTTCCTGGTCACCCGCTCGGAGATGATGGACCAGCTGGCCATGCTGCTCGGCGGCCGGACCGCTGAGGAGCTGGTCTTCCACGAGCCCACCACGGGTGCGGCCAACGACATCGAGAAGGCCAGCTCGGTCGCCCGGGGCATGGTCACCGAGTACGGGATGAGCGAGCGGCTCGGGGCGCGCAAGTTCGGTACCGGAGACGGCGAGCCCTTCCTGGGCCGGGAGATGTCGCACACCCGGGACTACTCCGAGGAGATCGCCTCCACCATCGACGAGGAAGTGCGCCGCCTCATCGAGTCGGCGCACGACGAGGCCTGGGAGATCCTGGTCACCTACCGGGAGGTCCTGGA
Source organism: Streptosporangiaceae bacterium (assembly GCA_035642895.1). GTDB lineage: Bacteria > Actinomycetota > Actinomycetes > Streptosporangiales > Streptosporangiaceae > RYN-230. Next base: position 12,748 of record DASQRM010000064.1, read on the forward strand.
CGACCTGGTCCTGAACCTGATGGACAAGGAGACGCTGAGCCGCAACGAGGTGCTGCGGATCTTTGCCCCGATCAAGACGCGCCCGACCCGGGGCTCCTATACCGGGTACGGCAAGCGGCTGCCGTCGGACCGCCCGCCGGTGCTGACGCCCAAGGAACTGGCCCTCACGGCCGCGGCGGAGGTCAATGACCACCCGTCCGCGGGCAACGGCCAGGCCGGTCCGCTCGGCGGCCCGGGAGCGTCCGGCCAGCTGCCGCACGGCGGCCAGGGCCAGGGTGGGACGTCCGGCGAAGGCCAGTGAGCACCGACTTCGACGCGGCGCGGATCGAGGGCGCCGTCCGGGAGATCCTGCTTGCCATCGGTGAGGACCCGGAGCGGGAAGGGCTGAGGGAGACCCCGGCCCGGGTCGCCCGGGCCTTCGCCGAGCAGTTCTCCGGGCTTGGCCAGCGGGCCGAGGACGTCCTGACCACGGTGTTCGACGCCAACTACGACGAACTGGTGCTGGTGCGTGACATCGAGGTTTACAGCACCTGCGAGCATCATTTGGTGCCGTTTTTTGGTATGGCCCATATCGGCTATATACCAAACGAAAAGGGTCAGATTACCGGATTGTCCAAGCTGGCCCGGCTCGTCGACGTTTACGCCCGCCGCCCCCAGGTACAGGAACGCATGACCATGCAGATCGCGGACGGGCTGATGAACGTCCTCGAACCGCGGGGCGTCCTGGTGGTGATCGAGGCGGAGCATCTGTGCATGTCGATGCGGGGCGTGCGCAAGCCGGGCGCCAAGACCGTTACCTCGGCGGTCCGCGGGAGCATCAGGGAAAGTCAGAGCACCCGAATGGAAGCGATGAGCTTGCTATTCGGCCGCCGCGCCAGCGGGTAACGTTCCCGTTGGGCAGAATGCCCGCCGTTCGTGGAATGCGTGGCTACTCTTGTGGCCTGTGATTCAGAGCGTAACCCAGATGCCTGAAACCGACGGAAAGCCTGCGGGCGGGGGCAAGACTTTGAGTGTTGCCGACTCGCCCGCCGAGCGCTCGCCGGCTGCGGAACCGCCGGCCGCCGGACGGCAGGCCCCCAGGCCTCCTGACCGCAGGAACCAGCGCCGCTGGGTGCCGGTCGCGGCCGGCTGGCTGTGCCTGCTGATCGGCCTGGCCGACATCATCGAGGTGGTCCACCCAGGGCTGTTCTACACCTCCCACCTGACCAGGTTCCACGCCTTCGTGCCCGGCACGCTGGTCAACGTCACCCACACCGTCTCAGTCATCATCGGCCTGCTGCTGCTCATGCTCTCGCACGGCCTGAAGCGGCGGAAGCGCCGCGCCTGGGAGGCCGCGACGCTGCTGCTGGCAGGCAGCGTCGTGGTGCACGTGATCCCGTTCCGGGAGGACCGGATCGTCACGGCCCTGGTCTCCGCCCTGCTGGTGGCGGCGCTGCTCTACTTCCGGGCCGAGTTCTACGCGGTGGGTGACCCGCGGACCCGGTGGCGGGCGCTGTGGGTCTTCCTCGGGCTGGTGGTGGCCGACGTAGCCATCGGCCTCACCTACATCCTGCTGGCCCGGGGGCTGGCTCATGACTACTCGCTGTGGCAGCGGGTGGTGCACGTGGCGTACGGCCTGGTGGGCGTGTCCGGCCCAGTCCGGTTCGTGCCCGAGCGGCGCAGCGACCTGTTCGTCCTGCTGACGAGTGCCCTCGGCCTGTTCACCCTGGTCGTGACGGCGTACCTGTTCTTCCGGCCGGCCCGGCCCGCGGGACGGCTGGGCCAGCAGGACGCGGAGCGCGTCCGGGAACTGCTGAAGAGGCAGGGCGACCGGGACTCCCTCGGCTACTTCACGCTGCGCAGCGACAAGAGCATCATCTGGTCACCGACCGGCAAGGCCTGCATCGGCTACCGGGTGGTGTCCGGCGTCATGCTGGCCGGCGGCGACCCGCTCGGGGATCCGGAAGCCTGGCCCGGGGCTATCCACGCGTTCCTCGACGAGGCCGCCCGGCACGCCTGGGTGCCCGCCGTGATGGGCTGCGGTGAGCTTGCCGCCGAGGTGTGGTGCCGGGAGGGCGAACTGACCGCGCTGGAACTGGGCGACGAGGCGGTCGTGGAGGTGGCCGACTTCAGTCTCAAGGGGCGGTCCATGCGCAACGTCCGCCAGATGGTGGCGCGGGTGGAGCGCAGCGGCTACGTGGCCGATGTGCGCCGGGCCGGTGATGTCGGCTGCGAGCAGATCGCGGAATTCGCCCGGCAGGCGGGCTCCTGGCGCGGCAACCCCACCGAGCGCGGGTTCTCGATGGCCCTGGGCCGGCTGGGTGCTCCCGGCGACGAGAACTGCGTGATCGCCACCGCTGCCGAGAACGGGGTCCTCCGCGGCATCCTGCACTTCGTGCCGTGGGGCGCGGAAGGGCTCTCGCTGGACCTGATGCGCCGGGACCGCTCAGCCCAGCCCGGCGTCAACGACTTCCTCATCGTGGAAACGATCAAGGTGGCCGATTCGCTGGGGATCAAGCGGATCTCGCTGAACTTCGCCGTGTTCCGGGCCGCGCTCGAGCGCGGCGAGCGGATCGGGGCCGGGCCGGTGCTCCGGCTCTGGCGCGGGATCCTGCTGTTCGCTTCCCGCTGGTTCCAGATCGAGTCGCTGTACAAGTTCAACGCCAAGTTCACCCCGGCCTGGGTGCCCCGCTTCTTCGTTTTCCCCGGTGCGTCGGACGCGCCGCGGGTCGCCCTCGCGGCCCTGGAGGCCGAGGCCTTCCTGGTCTGGCCCAAGCTGGAGCTGCGGCGGCTGGGCCGCCGTCTCGGGCTCGGCAAGGTCCGGCGCCGGCTGGCCGCGTTAAACGCGTCCCGCCCCCCGACCTGACCACTCAGCCTGACCCACCCGGCCTCGCGGGACCGCCGCGGGCGGCAGCGGGCCGCGTAGGGTTACCCCGTGATCGTCGACGCGGACCGGGCAGCCAGCCCGCCGGGCCTTCCAGACCCGGGCCGGTGCCTGGTCATGGGCGTGGTGAACGTCACCCCCGACTCCTTCTCCGACGGCGGCCAGTGGTTCGGCCCGGAGGCCGGGATCAAGCACGGCCTGGACCTCCAGGCCGCCGGCGCGGACATCGTGGACGTGGGCGGGGAATCCACCCGCCCGGGGGCGCAGCGCATCACCGCGGCGGAGGAACTGGGCCGGGTCGGGCCCGTCATCCGGGGGCTGGTCGCGGCCGGCGTCCCGGTTAGCGTGGACACGATGCGCGCGGAGGTGGCCGAGCGGGCTCTGGAAGCGGGGGCCCGGCTGGTCAACGACGTGAGCGGGGGGCTCGCCGATCCCCAGATGCCCCAGCTCGTAGCGGCGGCGGGGGTGCCGTATGTGGTGATGCACTGGCGGGGTCACAGCCACAGCATGGATTCCAGGGCCGTCTACCAGGATGTGGTGGCCGAGGTGAGTGAGGAACTGTGCCGCCGGGTCGAGGTGGTGACACAGGCCGGGGTGGACCCGGCCATGATCGTCCTGGATCCGGGCCTCGGTTTCGCCAAGCGGGCGGAGCACAACTGGGCCCTGCTCACCCACCTGCAGGAGGTCAGTTCGCTCGGTGGCCGGGCGAGGCCGTTCCCGGTGCTGATCGGTGCGTCCCGGAAACGGTTCCTGGGCCGGCTGCTGGCCGCCCCGGACGGGACACCCCGCCCCTTCGCTGAGTCCGATGACGCGACCGTGTCGGCGACCGCCCTGGCCGCCGCGGCCGGGGCCTGGTGTGCCCGGGTGCACCAGGTCCCCGGTAACGCCGACGCGGTCCGGGTCGCCGAGGCGTGGCGCCAGGCCGCGCGGGCCGGCCCCGGCCCGGCCGGGGGGGCCCAGACTGGGGAGACCCGGACTGGAGAGACCGTGGCGGGAGAGACCCAGACCGGGGAGAGACCGTGAGCCTGGACCAGATCGCGCTGCGCGGGCTGCGCGTGTTCGGCTATCACGGGGTGCTGGACAGTGAGCGCCGCGACGGCCAGGAGTTCCTCGTTGACGCGGTGCTGTGGCTGGACACCGCGCCCGCCGCGGCCTCCGACGACCTCTCCCTGACCGTGGACTACGGGGCGCTGGCCGGCCGGCTCGCGGCCATCGTGGCCGGACCGCCGGTGCGGCTCATCGAGACGCTGGCCCAGCGCCTGGCCGACACGGCCACCGCCGAGCCACTGGTCCGCGAGGTGGAGATCACCGTGCACAAGCCGCACGCGCCCGTCGGGCACGAGTTCGGCGACGTCGTGGTGACCATCAGGCGCCCGCGGTCATGAACGGCACCGGGCCGGGCTCGCCGCCGGCGCCCCGGCCGGCCGGGGCGCCGGCCCGGCGCACAGTCCTCGCCCTCGGCAGCAACCTGGGGGACCGGCTGGCCACCCTGCAAGGCGGCGTCGACGCGCTGCTCGGCGGCCCGCCTGGGCCGGGCTCGTCTGGCCTGGGCTCGTCTGGGCTGGCTCTGGTCGCGCTGTCGCCGGTGTACGAAACGGTGCCGGTGGGCGGGCCGCCGCAGCCGGAATACCTGAACGCGGTGCTTATCGCGGAGACCACGCTGCCCGCGACGGCCCTGCTGCGCCGAGTCCAGGCGGTGGAGGCCGCATTCGGCCGCGTGCGGCAGGAGGTCTGGGGTCCGCGGACCCTGGATGTGGATGTCATCGTTTACGGTGACGTGGTGAGCGACGATCCGGAGCTGATGCTCCCGCACCCGAGGGCGTGGGAGCGCGCCTTCGTGCTAGCGCCCTGGCTTGACGCCGACCCGGACGCGGAGATCCCGGGACAAGGCCGGGTGGCCGGGCTGCTGGAGGCCGCGGTGGCCAGGAACGGCGGGCAGCCGGGCGTGCGGCGCCTGGCCGACGTGCAGTTGCGGCCGCCGGCATGAGCCCGACCCGGATCTCGGTGCTGATCGTCACCGCCGCCGTCAGCGTGCTGGTGTCCTGGCTGGTGCTGCGCATCGTGTACGCGTCACTCCCGCCGCTGCCCTGGACCGCGGCGGTGGCCATGCTGCTGCTGGCTATCGCCGAGGCCCTCAGCGGACGGAATCTGCGGGCCCGGATCCGCGGCGGTCCCGGGCTGAAGCCGATTGCCCCGCTGGCCGCGGTCCGGATGGCGGCCCTGGCCAAGGCGAGTTCGCATGCGGCCGCGGTCATCGGCGGCCTGTCCGTGGGGGCCCTGATCTACCTGACCAGCTCGCTCAGCAAGTCCGTGCCGCGCAGCGACGCGATCACCGCAGGCGGGACCTTCCTGGCCGCCGTGCTGCTCGTCCTGGCCGCGCTGTACCTGGAGCACAGCTGCCGGGTCCCCTCGGACGACGATGAGGACGCCGAGCAGCAGCGCGCGCCTTACTGAGCCTGTCCCCGGAGCCCGCCCCGGTAAGCGCCCGTTCCGGCTGCTCCCGGCCTAGCAGGAGCGCAGGAACTCCTCGCGGCGGATCTGGTCGCGCAAATCGATGGCGTCCTCACCACGAACCACGAGGGGCGGGGAACTGCCGATCTTGCGCGCGTACACCAGCCCGCTGATCCCCCGCCAGATGTACCACGCGGGCAGCTCCGCGGCGTAAGGCCACCATGGCGGGGGCTGGTCCTCTAACTCGTCATCAGTCATGAGAGCACTATATAGCACTTAGAGCACTGAGTGCTAGCAGGCGTTTAGAAAGCTCCGGGTGGTTACATACCTTGATCACGTGGGTGTCTCACCGGTGGATCCGCTCGGCGCCGACTTTGCATATGTGCAGGTCGCGAACAATATTGCGGTGCGCATCGAGGCTGGGGAGATCACCCACAAGCTGCCGTCGGAGCGGAGCCTGGCGGAAGAGTACGGGGTCGCCTATCAGACGGTGCGGCACGCCATGAAGGTGCTGCGCGAGCGGGGGCTGATCATCACCCGGCAGGGCCGCGGCACGTTCGTCGCACCCCGGCCGGATACCGCGCCGGCCTGACCCAGCGCGAGCCCCGGCCGCGAACGGCCCGCGACCGCGACCGCTACCGGGAGCAGCTGACCGCCGCTAGCGGTCCATGTCTCCGACCACGAAGAACATCGAGCCGAGGATGGGACTGAGGTCAGCGACCCGGTGACCGGGCAGCAGTTCACCCAGTACCTGGACGTTGCTGAACGAGGCCGACCGCACCTTGAGCCGCCACGGCGTCTTCCCGCCCCGGGATACCAGGTAATACCCGTTCAGCCCCAGCGGGCCCTCGGTCCAGGCGTACGTATGCCCTTCGGGGATCTTCAGCACCTTGGGAATCCGGGCGCTCAGCGGGCCGGGGGGCAGGCTGGCCAGCCGGCTCGCGCACGCGTCCACCAGATCCAGGGACACGGCGACCTGATCCAGCAGGCACTCGAACCGGGCCAGGCAGTCTCCCGCGCGTCGGGTGACCACCCGCAGCGACCCGCTCAGCTCGGCGTAAGCCAGGTAGGGCTCGTCCCGGCGCAGGTCGAAATCGGCCCCGGAGGCCCGCGCGGCCGGTCCGCTCACCCCGAACTGGCGCACCTGCTCGCCGCTCAGCACGCCCACGTCCCGGGTCCGGCTGCGGAACCGCTCGCTGCCCGCGACGATCGCGCCGATCTGGGGCAGGTCACCGCGCACCTGCGCGGCGGCCGCGCCGACCCGGCCGAGCCAGCCCGCGGGCAGCTCCTCCTTCAGCCCGCCGACCCGGTTGAACATGTAGTGCATCCGGCCGCCGGAGATCTCCTCCATGATCGACTGAAGCAGTTCCCGGGCCCGGGCCGCCGCGGCGCCAGCCTCAGCCCCGGCCGGCGCACTGGCGCCGCCCTCCGCCACCTCCGGTGGGTAAGAGCCGAGGAACGCCAGGTGGCTGAGGACCCGGTTGAGCTCAGCCAGCAGGGTCCGGGCCCACACGCCCCGCGGCGGGACCTCGATGCCAGCCAGCCGCTCCGCCGCCAGCACCACGCCGAGCTCGCTCGCGAACGCGCCCAGCCAGTCATGCCGGTTGGCGAGCACGATGATCTGCCGGTAGTCCCGGGCCTCGAACAGCTTCTCGGCCCCCCGGTGCACGTAGCCGATGACCGGGTCGGCCGTCACGATCCGGTCGCCTTCCAGGGTCAGCCGCAGCCGGAGCATGCCGTGGCCGGAGGGGTGTCCCGAACCCAGGTTGATCAGCAGGTCGCCGCCGGCGGAGGCGGAGTCGCCGGGCCCCGCAGCCCAGTTGCTGGTGACCGCGTCGGCCCGGTGCTGCGCCCCTGATTGTTGCGGCCCTGGGTGTGGCGGCATGCGCTCCGTCACGTCAGACCCCCCGGTCAGCCAGGTCCGCGAGCGCGCCGGGCAGCAGGACGCCGGCCGCCTGCACCAGCCAGCCGAACCCGCCGAGGCCGTCCGGATCAGTCAGCTCAGCCTCCTCGGCCGCCCGCCGCAGCGCGGTCAGGTACCCCGCCGGGTCGCGGTCGGCCTGGCTGAGCGGCGGGCGGCGGCCAGTCAGCCCCAGCGCCCGCAACGCGGCCCGCTGCGTGGTGAGCACGGTCTGCGTGGCCCCGGCCGCGGTCCCGGCCGCCGCGCAGGCGTCCAGGGCCACGTGCGCGGTGATGTCCCGGGAACCATCCGGGATCGGCCGGACCGCGTGGCCATCCCGGAATCCGGCCAGGGTTCCGGCCAGCGGCCTGCGGGCCCGGGAGTGTGCGTAGTCCGCCGCCAGGGCCAGGCCGCCCTCCAGCCGCCGGATCACTCCCGCCCAGGCCGCGCAGCGAGGATGGCCCAGCTCCGCGCGCTCGCCGGGATGCTGCAGGGGCCACCACCGGCGCAGCCACTCCTGCTCCGCCGGCCCGGCGGCCGGCCCGGGCTGCTCCGCGCCGCTACCGGGATCCACGAGCATGATCCGGGGCCCGTCCGGGGTCAGCTCGGCCACGTCCACGGGAACGTTGTCCAGCCACTCGCTGGCAATGACCAGGCCGCGGATCCTGGCGGGCAGCGCGCTCGCCCACTGGATCCGCTCGTCCGCGCCCGGAGGGCGCGGCGCGATCTCGATCGCCCGGGCGGTTATCCGTTGCGGAAAAGAAGACCACGCGCCGGCCGGTCCGGGGGCGGCGGGCAGCTGCTGCGCGAGCCCCAGGACCTGGCCCAGCAACTCGCCCTGGCCTGCCCCGATGTCCACCAGGTCGATCCGGTCCGGGTGGCCGAGCGCCTCGTCCGTGTGGCGGAGCAGGGCCAGGATGGCCCCGGCGTAGCGTGGCGAGACGTGCACCGAGGTCGCGAAGTGCGCCGCCGGGTGTTCCCCCCGAGCGTAGAAGCCGCCCCGGCCGTACAGCGCGTCCTGGGTGGCGGCCCGCCATGTCGTCCACACCGAGCCGACTCTAGTGGCGCGGATATGCTGATCGTTGCCGTCTGGGCTCTGTGGCGCAGACCAGCGAGCGGAGGCCAGCGAGAGGACCCAGCGAGAGGAACGCCGAGGCGATGGGGGACCCAGTTCCGTCCCGCGAGGCCGCGGGGCGGCCGGCCCGGCTCAAGGTCGGCGTGATCGGCGCGGGACGGGTCGGCACCGTTCTGGGGGCCGCGCTGGAGCGCGCCGGTCACCAGGTGGTGGCCGTGTCAGCCGTGTCTGAACGGTCGCTGGAGCGCGCCGGGCGGTTGCTGCCCGGCGCGGCGGTCATGCGCCCGCCGGAGTTGCTGGCCGCGGTGGATCTCGCGCTGCTCACCGTCCCCGACGACGCACTGCCCGGGCTGGTGTCCGGCCTGGCCGCGACCGAGGCGCCGCTGGCCGGGCGGCTGGTGGCGCACACCAGCGGGCGGCACGGCATAGCGGTGCTGGAGCCCGCCACCGTGCGCGGAGCGCTCCCCCTCGCGCTGCACCCGGTCATGACGTTCACCGGGCGCCCGGACGACCTCGACCGGCTGACCGGGGTCTCCTTCGGGGTGACCGCACCGGAGCCGCTGCAGCCGGCGGCGCAGGCGCTGGTCATCGAGATGGGCGGTGAGCCTGTGCTCATCGACGAGGCGGCCCGCCCGCTCTACCACGCCGGGCTGGCCAGCGCGGCCAATCACCTGGTCGCCCTGGTGGCCCAGTCGGCCGACGTGCTCCGCGCGGCCGGGGTGAATGATCCGGCCCGGATGCTCGCGCCGCTGCTGTCCGCCGCGCTGGACAACGCGCTGCGGCTCGGGGACGCGGGGCTGACCGGCCCGGTGGCCCGCGGCGACGCGGACACCGTGGCCGAGCACGTGCGCGCGCTGGCCGGCACCTCACCGGAGGCGCTGCGCGCCTATGTGGCGCTGGCCCGGCTGACCGCTGACCGCGCCCTGGCCGCGGGCATCCTCACCGCCGCCGACGCACAGCGCCTGCTCGACGTGCTGGCCGGGGCCCCCCGATGATGCCCATCGTCGCGCGCACCAGGAACGGGCTGGCCGCCGCCCGGCGCACGCTCGGCTCCCCGGTGGTGCTCGTCCCGACCATGGGCGCGCTGCACGAGGGACACCGGGCGCTGATCCGCCGGGCCCGGGAGCTGGCCGACCCGGACGGCAGCGTGGTGGTGTCCGTGTTCGTCAACCCGCTGCAGTTCGGGGCGGGCGAGGACCTGGACCGCTACCCCCGCACGCTCCTCGCCGACGTGCTCATCGCGGCCGAGGAGGGGGCGGACCTGGTGTTCGCGCCGCCCGCCGTCCAGATGTACCCGCGGCCCCAGCTGGTCACCGTGGATCCCGGGCCGGTCGGCCGGATCCTGGAAGGGGAGTCCCGGCCCGGGCATTTCTCCGGCGTGCTGACCGTGGTGGCGAAGCTGCTCCAGCTGATCCGCCCGGACGCCGCGGTGTTCGGGGAGAAGGACGCGCAGCAGCTCGCGCTGGTCCGCCGGATGGCCCAGGACGTCGACCTGGGCGTCGAGATCGTCGGCCTGCCCACCGTGCGCGACCCCGACGGGCTCGCGATCTCCAGCCGGAACCGGTTCCTGTCCCCGGCCGAGCGGCAGACCGCCCTGCTGCTGCCCGCCGCGCTGCGGGCCGGCCAGGAGGCGGCCCACGCCGGGCCGGCCGCGGTCCTCAAAGCCGCGGGCGAGGTCCTCGCCACGACCGCGGAACCGCCGCTGCGGCTGGACTACCTGGCGCTGGTCGACCCCGACACGTTCGAGGAGGCCGGCGAGGACTACGCGGGGCCGGCCCGGCTCCTGGTGGCCGCGCGGGTCGGGACGACCCGGCTGATCGACAACACCGCGCTGAGCCTGGAGTGCCATGCTGCTGACGATTGACGTAGGCAACACCAACACCGTGCTGGGCATGTTCGACGGCGACCAGATCGTCGAGCACTGGCGGATCAACACCGATCCGGACCGGACCGCGGACGAGATCGCCGTCCTGCTGCGCGGCCTGCTCGAGCACAGTGCGCTGGTCAAGGACGCGGACGTGAGCGGGATCGCGCTGTGTTCCACGGTGCCCTCGGTGCTGCACGAGATGCGCGAGATGTGCCGCCGGTACTACGGGGATATCCCGTCCCTGATCGTCGAGCCGGGCGTGCGCACCGGGGTGTCCGTCCGGATGGACAACCCGAAGGAAGTGGGCAGCGACCGCATCATGAACACCGTGGCCGCGGTCCACCTGTACGGCGGCCCGGCCATCGTGGTGGACTTCGGCACCTCCACCAACTTCGACGCGGCCAGCGCCCGGGGTGAATTCGTCGGCGGGGCGCTGGCACCCGGCATCGAGATCTCGGTGGACGCCCTGACCCGGCGGGCCGCGCAGCTGCTCAAGGTGGAACTGACCCGGCCGCACCATGTGATCGGCAAGAACACCGTGGAGGCCCTGCAGTCCGGCATCATCTTCGGGTTCGCCGGCCAGGTCGAGGGGATCACGCGCCGGATGGCCGCGGAACTCGCCCCGGAGGACCCGGAGTCGGTGACGGTCATCGCGACCGGCGGGCTGGCCCCGCTGGTGATCGACGAGGTGAGCGTCATCGACGCGCACGAGCCGTGGCTCACCCTCATCGGGCTGCGCCTGGTATTCCAGCTCAACAACCTCAACGCGTGGCCGGGGGCGTCCCGGGGCGCTCCAGGTAGGTCCGGTCCGGCTGGGTGAAGCCGAACCGTTCGTACAGCCCGTGTGCGTCCGCGGTGTGCAGCGTCCACCGGAACGACGCGCCGGGGCCCCGGTCGATCATCGTGGCCACCAGTTCCACGCCCAGGCCCTGGCCGCGGAACTCCTTGTCGATGTAGACGTCCGCCAGGTAGGCGAACCCGGCCCCGTCCGACACGGCCCGGGCGAACCCGATCATCGCCCCGGATGCGCTCTGGTAGACGCCGACGACCCGCCAGGCACTCTCGAGCTGCTGCTCGACGACGCTGCGGGTCCGCCAGCGCCCCCAGTACGCCTGCGTGGACAGGAACCGCCACAGCGTGTCCCGGTCCACCCGGCGCCGGTCGTCATCTAGCTCGAACTGCCCTTGCCCTGCGGTCCATCGCACGCAAGGACTGTAGCCGGGTGAGCTGTCCAGCCTCGCCCCCATTTATGTCCCGCGCGGCTGGCCCGGCCGGGGCGCCGCCGGTCACTCCGCTCTCTCCCATCCCCCAGAGCCTCTCCGGTCACAGCCGCGCTTGGTGATCAACCGATTGGTGTCGTCCTGGCCACACCAATCGGTTGATCACGAGTGGCTGGGTACGCTCGGTGGGTGGACCAGGATGGCATTCAGGATGGCGTGGCGGCCGGCCGCGAGGACGCGGGCGTGCCGGAGCAGATGCGGGTCCGGCTGGGCAAGCGGCAGCGGCTGCTGGACGAGGGCGTGGACCCGTATCCGGTCGGTTTCCCGCGTACCGCCACTATCTCCGAGGTCCGGGCCCGCTACCCCGATCTGGCGCCGGACACCTATACCGGCGACCGGGTCGGTGTCACCGGCCGGGTGATGCTGTCGCGGTCCGGCGGCAAGCTGTCCTTCGCCACCATCCGGGACGGCACCGGCGACATCCAGGTCATGATCTCCCTGGACCGGGTCGGCGCCGAGGCGCTCGAGGCCTGGAAACGGGACGTGGACCTCGGCGACCATATCGGGGTGGAAGGTGAGGTGATCACCTCCCGCCGCGGTGAGCTGTCCATTCTTGCCGACCGCTATGCGATTACTGCCAAGGGCCTACGGCCGCTGCCGGAAAAGCATAAAGGGCTCAGCGATGCAGAAACCCGGGTACGCCACCGTTATGTGGACCTGATCGTCAATCCGGACGCCAGGAGGATGGCCGGGATCCGGGCGGCTGTGATCCAGTCCATGCGCCACGACCTGCACCAACGAGGCTTCCTTGAGGTGGAGACGCCAGTCCTGCAGGCGGTGCACGGCGGCGCCAACGCACGCCCGTTCATCACCCGGATCAACGCCTACAACATGGAGCTTTACCTGCGGATCGCCCTGGAACTTTATCTCAAACGGCTTGTGGTTGGCGGGATCGAGAAAGTTTATGAAATTGGCCGGATCTTCCGCAACGAAGGTGTCGATTCCACACACAATCCCGAGTTCACGATGCTGGAGGCATACGAGGCCTACGGCGACTACGACACGGTAGCCACCCTGACCCGGGAACTGATCCAGAACGCGGCGGTGGGGGTCTACGGCGCCCCGGTGGCGCGCCGGGACGGGCAGGAGTACGACATCAGCGGCGAGTGGCCGTCCAAGACCGTGTACGGCGCGATCTCTGCCGCCCTCGGCGACGAGATCGACCCGGGCACCAGCGAGGACCGGCTGCGCAAGCTGTGCGCCCAGGCGGGCGTGCCTGCCGAGCCGGGCTGGGGACACGGCCAGATCGTGCTGGAGATGTACGAGCGGCTGGTGGAGGAACAGACCATGGAGCCGACGTTCTACCGTGACTTCCCAGTCGACGTGTCCCCGCTGACCCGGGCCCACCGGGAGGATCCGCGGCTGGCCGAGCGGTGGGACCTGGTCGCGTTCGGCACCGAGCTCGGCACCGGGTACTCCGAGCTGGTCGACCCGGTCGAGGAACGGCGCAGGCTCACCGCCCAGTCGCTGCTCGCGGCGGGTGGCGACCCGGAGGCCATGCAGCTGGACGAGGACTTCCTGCAGGCTCTGGAGTACGGGATGCCGCCGACCGGCGGCGTGGGCGTGGGCATCGACCGGGTGCTGATCATGCTGACCGGCGAGACCATCCGGGAGACCACCCTGTTCCCCCTGGTCCGGCCGCAGTGACCGGGCCGGCCGTCACCCTCCGCCCGGCGCGGCCGGGCCGGGCGTGATCAGAGCCGCGGGTCAGCGGTCATCCAGGGCCGGAGTTTCTGCGGGTTGCGTACGGCCCAGATGTGCTCGATCCGGTCGCCGGCGACGCCGAAGGCGAACACGGTCATGGTCACGCCGTCTTGCTGGGCGATCAGGCCCGGCTGGCCGTTGACCGCGTGTTCCAGGAAGGTCAGGTGGCCGGGTGCCCGGCCGGTGAGGCCGGTGATGTACCGGGCGATCTGTTCGCCACCTTCGATCGGGGAGAGCGCGGCGCTGGCCAGGCCGCCGCCGTCGGCGATCATCGTGGCGTCGGGGTCGAGCAGGGCGACGAGGGCGTTGATGTCCTGGGCTTCCCAGGCGTTTTTGAAGTCCCTGATGAGGCTGGCCTGCTGGGCGGGCGGGGCTGGGGGAGGCTGTGCGGCGCGGATGCGGCGGCGGGCTGCGGAGGCCAGCTGGCGGCAGGCCGCCGGCGTGCGGCCGGTGATCTGGGCTACGTCAGTGAAGGGGTAGCCGAAGACGTCGTGCAGGATGAGCGCGACGCGCCCGGCGGGGGTCAGTGATTCCAGCACCACGAGGAACGCCATGGTCACCGACTCATCCAGGGTGACCCGGTCGGCCGGGTCGGCTGTGGTGCCGCCCGCGCGGCCGCTGGTCCACTCGGCAGGTCCGGGCAGCGGCTCGGGGATCCATTCGCCCACGTAACGCTCCCGCCGGGCCCGCGCTGAGCCGAGCAGGTCCAGGCAGATGCGGCTGGTGACCGTGGTCAGCCAGGCGCCGGGAGATTCGATGGCTTGCTGCTGCTGCGCGGTCATGGCGTACCAGCGGGCGTAGGTCTCCTGCACGGCGTCCTCAGCTTCGGCCAGCGACCCCAGCAGCCGGTAGGCGACGTTGATCAGCTGGCGCCGCTCGCCCATGATCAAGGTCAGGCCCGGATCGGGTGCGTCGCCTCCTGGACCGGATTGGCTGCTCATCTGCCGTCGGCCTCCCTTGGTTGCAGCTGCCGTCATCAGGTCGACGAGACAGCGCACCAGACTGTGAGGCGGCGCGGCGCCTGACCTTCCAGGGGGTCGTGTCATACGGCAAAAATTTGCCGTCGAGATCCTCGATGACGCCGCAGCCGCGCGGAGCCGCGTCGAAGACCTGATCCCCGAGGACGCCCGCGGCTCAGATGATGCGGACCGCGCCCACGAACACGTTCCACATAACCGGCTGGACCTGGACGAGCTGACCGGTGGAGGGGGCGTCCACCATCAGGCCGTCACCCAGGTAGATGCCGACGTGGTCGATGCCCGCGTAGAAGAACACCAGGTCGCCCGGCTCGAGCTGGCTCCGGGAAATGTGCTCGCCCATGTTGTACTGCGAGACGGTGTAGTGCGGCAGGCTGATGCCCACCTGCGCGTACGCCCACATCACCAGGCCGGAGCAGTCGAACGTGCCTGGCCCCGCGGCGCCCCACACGTACGGGTCGCCCCGGCGGGTCATCGCGTACCGCAGTGCCTCCGCGCCGACCGTGTTGGCGGTGGGGAGGTTGATGTTCGGGTAGTTTCCGGTGCGCTGGTAAATCGTCATGGCCTGGGAGAACGCCGCGCTGTTAAGAGTGTTCACCTTGCCCTGGATGATCCTCTTCTTGGCCGCCATGGACTTGGCCAGGGTGGTCACCTTGGTCATCTGCTGCACCGCGGTGTCGTGCGCCCGCCGGGCGGCCGCCTCCGCGGTGGACAGCGCGCTGACCCGTTCCCCGTTCTGTGTCTGCAGCTGCTGCATGATCGCGGCCCGGCTGAGCATCGTGCCGGTGTCCGTGGAGGTGAGGACCTGGAGGGGGGTGGCCAGGCCGCCGTTCATGTAGCTTTCCGCGGCGAGCTGGCCGATCGCGGCCTGCCCCGACACGAGCCGGGTGGCGTCCTGCCGGTAGGTGGTCATCGCGGTCTTCGCCTCGGCGCGGGCCTCGGCCATCTGGATGCGGAGCCCGTCGTACTGCTCGCTCAGCACGTCGATCTGGTGGCCCAGGCTCTTGGCCTGGGCCACCAGGCTGGCCAGGCTGGGCTGCGGGCGGCTGACGGCCGCGCTGCTCACCGTGGCGGGCAGTACCAGGCTGGCGGCCGCGGCCACCCCGCCCGCGGCGGCTACCTGCCGCCAGAGGCGGTGCCGGAATCCGGCGGCACGCAACCGCCGTACCTTCGGCGCAAGTCCCGCTGAGGACCAGCGTTCCACGAGCTCTCCTCTCTCATCCCGCCTGCCGGGTTAGCTGACGGGTTCGGGCCAGAGGAGCCCTACCGCTGAGCGCAACGATGCGCCCACTCGCGGATTCACCCCGGGAACACGGGTCCCCGGCTTTCTGGCCGCGTCCTGCGGCACAGAAACTCGGCGGCCGTGCCGCCCTCTGGGGGCTGGAGTGCAGCACGGTGACAGCGATGCAGGCTAATGGATCACAGCCCGCTCGGTGGCCGGAACGGCAGAATCCCAGACCCGGGAGGGGTCAAGAGGACAAGCCGAAATCCGGACGTGATGGGCCACCGTAAAGTCCGGGATGGCCGGCTAAATCAATCTGTGATTGAGCGATTACTCAGAAGCCGAAGGTGCCCGCGCCGCCAGTAGTTTCACCGGGCCGTCAGTAGTTCCGCCGGGGGCAGCCCAGCCCGGGCCAGCGGCTAGGGTGTGCGGGCGATGGAGCACATCATCAGGCGGGCCCGCACCCGCGACATCCGGGCTATCGCCGGCCTGGTGGCCGAGAACGTCGCCTCCGGCCGGGTGCTGCGCAAGGCGACCGTCACCCTGTATGAGGACGTCCAGGAATTCTGGGTGGCTGAGCGGCTCAATGATCACCAGGTAGTGGGCTGCGGGGCGCTGCATGTGATGTGGGAGGACCTGGCCGAGATCCGCACGGTGGCGGTGGACGAGAGCTGCCAGGGCCACGGCATCGGGCACCGTCTGGTCGAGTCGCTGCTGGACAGTGCCCGGGAGGTGGGCGTCGCGCGGGTGTTCGTGCTCACGTTCGCGACTGGCTTCTTCGCCCGGCACGGTTTTGAGGAGATCGAGGGCACGCCGGTCTCGCACGAGGTGTACGCGGAACTGCTTCGCTCCTACGACGAGGGCGTGGCGGAATTCCTCGACCTGGGCCGGGTGAAGCCCAACACGCTGGGCAACAGCCGGATGCTGCTCCGGCTGCCCCCGCTCCCCGGCGGCTAGAGCAGCCGCAGCTGCCGGTCGGCGGGACGACGGCTCCGCGGCGGCGCGGACCGCTCCAGCAGGCCCGGGTCAATCGCGCTCAGGAACGGCGAGACTCCGGTCTCGGCGCTGCTGCCGTGCCTGCTCCGCCGGGCCGCACAGCTGAGCAGCAGATGGGTGCGGGCCCGGGTCATGCCCACGAACAACAGCCGCCGTTCCTCAGCCGGATCCGGGCCGGTGTCCGGCGCCGCGCCCGGCAGCCACAGCGGCAGCAGCCCCCGCTCGCACCCGGCCAGGAAGACCACCTCGAACTCCAGGCCCTTGGCCGCGTGCATGGTCAGTAGCGTGATCGCGTCCGCGCGGGGATCGAGGGCGTCCACCTCGGCCCCGAGCGCGATCTCGGTCCGGAACTGCTCCATATCGTCACCGCAGCGGCGGGCGAGCGGCGCCAGCACCTCGCCCGCGGTGCGCAGGTCAGGGCCGGACAGACCGCCGCGCCCCCCAGCCGCCGTCCGGGCGGCCTCGGCGGCCGCGGCGAGACGGCTCACCGCCCCGCGCAACCAGGACGCGACCGCTGTCCCGGCCGGGAGCGGGCGGGGAGCGCCGCCCAGCGCCAGCTCGCCCGGTGCCAGCTCGCCCGGTGCCAGCTCGCCCGGTGCCAGCTCGGCCGAGGGGAGTTCCCGGAGGATCTCCGACACCCCGGGCCGCCGCTCCAGCAGGTCGTGGGACCGCTTCTGGAATGGCAGCCCGGCCCGGGTCAGCCCCTGGCCGAGCGACGCGGCCTGTGCGTCGGTCCGGTACAGCACGGCGATGTCGGCGAGCCCGATGCCGCCGTGACCGTGGCCGTCGGCGCGCCCGCTGTCCAGTGAATGAAACGACGACCCGCCGAGCAGGCGGTCGATGGCCTCGGCGATCCAGGCCGCCTCGCCGGCCGGGTCGGCCGCCTCGTGGAACCTGATCTTGGTGCTGGGAACGTCGCCCCGGGCCGCCCGCAGCACCCGGCCCGGCACCAGGGTGGCGGGGGCGATGGCCTGCAGGGCCCCGGCGACGATGTGGGGACCGGAGCGGTAGTTGGCCGAGAGCGCCGCCGTCCCCGCGCCGGGGTAATCCTGCCCGAAGCGCAGGAAGAAGCCCACGTCCGCACCGCGGAAGCGGTAGATGGCCTGATCGGGGTCGCCGATCACGGTGAGGCCCGTCCCGTCCCCGGCGAGCAGCCGCAGCAGCGCGTACTGTGCCGCGTCGATGTCCTGGTACTCATCCACGCTGATCCGCGGCCAGCGGGCGCGAAGCCGCGCAGCCACCGCAGGCTCGGCGTCCAGGACTTCGACCGCCAACTCGACCAGGCCGTCGAAGTCCACCAGATCGCGGGCCGCCAGGCCCTGGCGCAGTACTTCCCGCGCCTGCGGATCTGTGGCCGCGTTCGCGAGCAGGGCCCGCCCGCCGCGCGATGATCCGGCCAGCTCGGCGGCCACCTCCAGTGCCGTCTTCTCGTCGGCGACCGTAAAGTCCGCCGTCAGCCCGGTGAGCTCGTGACACTCGCGCAGGATCATCAGCCCGAGCCCGTGAAACGTGGTTACGGTGAGCCGTCCCGCGCCCCGGCCGAGCAGCGCCGCCAGCCGCTCCCGCATCTCCTCGGCGGCCCGGCGAGTGAACGTCAGGGCCAGGCAGGCTTCGGCGGGCACGCCCTGCTCGGCCACGGCCGCCGCGAGGCGGTGGGTCAGCGTACGCGTCTTGCCGGTGCCCGGTCCGGCGATGATCATCAGCGGCGCGGGGGCGGCCGCGGCGGCCCGCTGCTGCAGATCGAGCCGGTCCAGCAGCGAGCCGCCCAGGGGTATGGCGGGGGAGCCTCTGCCCGTGGCGGGGGAGCCCCCGTCCGTGGCGCCCCCGGGCATTTCGCCACCCCAGCCCGGCTGATCCCTCGCGGCGCCGGGGGCCGGGGTGCCCTCGTGAGTTGGTCCCGCTACGGCCCGCTGGCGGCCCGGTTCGCGGGGCGCCGGAACGGCGCCGGCCAGGGAGCCCGCCGTTGCCATGTCGAACAGCGCGGCCGTGCCCCGGTCGAGCTCCCCCGGCCCGAATAGCCGGATGACCCCGTACTCGCCGTCGTAGCCGGCTTCTTTATGCGCCGCGCCAGCCCGCAGCCTCGTGATGGCCTCGGCCAGCAGGCTCCCGCCGGCCCGGCTCAGCTCGGCCGGCGGGACGCCGAGCAGGATGGCCAGCTCCGGGCCCAGCGCGGCGACCAGCCGGCTCACCTCAGCGTCGACCCTCTTGCTTTTGGATCCGGTGCCCAGCAGTTCGGCCACCACGTCCGGCAGGGAGACCAGGTTGACGGAGTCGGCCGCTGCGTCCGGACGGTACCCCTCCATCCGGTCGGCCAGCTCCGTCACCCGGTTGAGCACGCCGATCGTCAGCGGCTTCCCGCATTGCGGGCATATCCCCTCGTAGTCGGCCGACTGAGCGGGTTCCAGCCGGACCCCGCACTTACGGTGCCCGTCCAAGTGGTAACGGCCGCCCTCGGGGAAGAAATTGACCGTGCCCCGCAGGCCGGATCCGGTGCGCAAGGCCCGCTCGATCGCAAAATAATCAAGCTCAACATCAAGTGTTGTAGCCTCACGGCCAAGCATCGGGGGTGAGTGCGCGTCCGAATTGCTGACCAGCCGATAACCGTCAAGCGAAGAGCACATCCAGTTCATCGGCGGGTCAGAGGAGAGTCCGGTCTCTACCGCGAACACCTGGCCAGCCAGGTCGCCGTAACAGTCGGCGACCACATCGAAACCGGATTTGGATCCCAGTACCGCGAACCATGGAGTCCAGATATGGGCTGGCACGAGATAGCATCCCGGGCCCGCGTTCAGCGTGATGTCCAGCAGGTGCCGTGAGTCGAGCCCTAGAATGGGGCGTCCGTCAGAGGCCAGGTTGCCGACCTTCGCAAGGGCGGCTGTGATCTTCCCCGCAGCTTCCAGCGTGGGCGCATACAACAGGTGATGGACCTTGCGCGTGCGCTCACCCGCCCGGTAGATCGTGGATATCTCGGTAGAGAGCATGAAACGCACCGGCTGATCACAAGTCGGCGGTGAGTTCCGTCGTAGCTGTGCCTCCAGGTCGGGGCGCAGTTGGAGTAAGCCTGGCTCGGCGGGAACCAGGGTCTGGCCGAGTTCTTCCGCCCAGCCGGGATGGGTGAAGTCCCCGGTCCCGACGACCATCACGCCCTTGCGCAGCGCCCACCAGGCGAGCCTGGGAATGTCACAGTTCTTGCTGCACGCCCGGGAGAAGCGTGAGTGGATATGCAAGTCGGCGTGAAACATCCTGGGTCGCTGGCCGCTTTCTCCGTCGTTGTGCCGGGGCCCTCGCGGGCCGCCGGCAGGGTACCTGGTCCCGCGGATCATCCGGCGGCTCGTCCCGGTGGGCCGGGTTCGGGATTCCCGGGGCCACCCGGGCGGCCCCGGGCCTGGAGGCCAACCCCGGCCGCCTATGCCGGGCCACGCCCAGGCTTCGTGACCTGGCCTTACGCAGCAGGCCGGGTCGCTGCTGCCACCCGCGATTCGCCTGCTACGTCTGGGATCCTGTCACGACGGTAGGTGCTGCGGGGCGCGGTTCGGGCCAGGCGCCGGCTGGGTTCGGTGGTCAGGGTGCTGATTTGGCCTTCCCGGCCGTCGCCCCTATCGGCCCGGCCTGGCCGGGCCGGCTGTCGCCGCAGCCTGCGACGCCTGCCCCGGGCCGGCCTGTGCCTCAGCCTGGCCCCGGTCCGGGCCAGTTCATTACCCTGCCTGTCCATGCACTGCGCGGCGCCGGCTGTCCCGGGGCGCGGCCCCGAGCCCGTCCGGAGTTGCCTGAGCCCGTAACAGGGAGGGCGCAGCCGGCCTCCCATTGGGTATGAGCAAGAATGCATAAGTGGGCCCGCGAGAGATGACCCAATGTTCATCTGCGGTTACACCGATGAAGACGGGCTGAGAGGTGACCGCGGTGCGGGAGGGAAGGCTCGCCGGACGGCCGGAAAGGAGTGTGCCTTGCTCAGTGACCTGGCCGCTCTGACGCCTCCTGCGGTTGTCTGCGTGGCCTTCCTGATCGGGGTGGGACTCTTCCTGCGTCATCAGCTTGGACCCAAGCGTGAGTCTGCAGAAGACGAGTACCCGGAGGATATTTCCGGCGACGGCGGGATTCCGCACAGTGATGGTCCGCAGAGTGATGCTTCGGAGTCGGCTGCATCACCTGATCGCGGTGAGCAGTAGGGCACGTTCAGAACGAAGCGCGAACCGTCAGTGGAGGGCGGGATACATCGGCGCAGCTGTTTGTGGGCACCCTATCCATGCTCGATTACACAGAGTTACAGTTGTCTTCCGGGTAGTCCGCTCGATGATGCCGCTCAGGGAACTTTGACCGCGTTTCCAGGAGCACGAATTGGCAAACGCAAGCGGTGCATGGTATATCTTTGGCAACCTAAAATACTTGCTCCAGCGGAAGGGCTGGCACCCATGGCACAAAAGGTTCAGGTGCTCCTCGTCGATGACCTCGATGGGGGCGAGGCGACTGAGACCGTGGCCTTCAGTCTCGATGGCACCACCTACGAGATCGACCTCAGTTCAGATAACGCGGGCAAGCTCCGCAAAGAGTTTGCGCCCTACGTTGACCACGCACGCAAGGCAAGTGGTGGCGCGGCAGGCGGACGCCGCCGGCGCACCAGGACCGGACCGGGCCGGGAGCGCAGCTCAGAAATCCGGGCGTGGGCCAAACAGCGCGGCTACAAGGTTAGTGAGCGTGGCCGGATTCCGGCCCAGATCATCTCGGAGTACGACGCAGCCCACTAGGGATTGCGTCAAAGGGCCCGCAGGTGCCCCGTGGCGTACCAGTTTCCGTAGGACTCTGGAGCACGCCGCGGGACCCGTGCGGGCCCTGCGCTTTGCGGGCCGGTCTTTGGGGCCCGGGCTGCGGGGGCCCCGGCCTTTAAGGGTCCCGGTCTTTGGGGCACGCCGCTTAGCGGGCCTTGCTTTCTGCCTGCGGCTACCTGCACCGTGCTATCTGCACCGGGCCATCCGGAGGTCTGCGTCATCTAGGACCCCACTCCCTAGGACCGCGTCATCCAGGACCGCCTCCCGGGGACCGTGCCGTGCAGCACCGCGCCATCCAGGACTGCGCCCTTCGGCGCTGCGCCATCCGGGACTGTGCCATCTGGGACTGCGCCAGCCGGGAATGCGCCACCCGGTACCCGCTGTCCGCCCCTCGGCCATCCGGCCGGTGGGCCGGGCGTCCTCGTAGCGAACTGGCCGCTGTCCCGGGGCCAGCCCGCCGGGCGATATCTCGCCGGGCCTATATATACCGGGCCGCAGGCGCCCCGCGCGCTGAACTTCCCGGCCACCGGGCTCGTCGGTATGGAGTATGAGCCGGTGCTGGTCGCAGCAGGGTCGAGGCCGTTCGCTTGCGGCGTACAGGGAACACCTTCCCCCCTCCTGGGGGTTGGATGGGATGAAGGTCCTCAAGCCGGGGAACTGTTTACTCAAGTGCCGCATATCGCGCGGTACATCGTCCGGCATGCGGGCTACCATGCGGAAGGGACGGGCCCCGGACATCCGGACATCTGGGTCCCCCCGACCGCTCTGTGAGGAGCGAGGCGATGTTCGAAAGGTTTACCGACCGGGCGCGGAGAGTTGTGGTGCTGGCTCAAGAAGAAGCCAGGATGCTCAACCACAACTACATCGGCACCGAGCACATCCTGCTTGGCCTGATCCACGAGGGCGAGGGCGTGGCGGCCAAGGCGCTGGAGTCCCTGGGAATCAGCCTGGAGGCTGTACGCCAGCAGGTTGAAGAGATAATCGGCCAGGGCCAGCAGGCACCTTCCGGGCATATCCCGTTTACGCCGCGCGCGAAGAAGGTGCTTGAGCTTTCGCTACGCGAGGCGCTGCAGCTCGGGCACAACTACATCGGCACCGAGCACATCCTGCTCGGCCTCATCCGCGAGGGTGAGGGTGTGGCGGCCCAGGTGCTGGTCAAGCTGGGTGCGGACCTGAACCGGGTTCGCCAGCAGGTGATCCAGCTGCTGCACGGCTACCAGGGCAAGGAGCCCGCCGCGGCGGGCGCGCCCTCGGAGTCGGCTCCGTCCACCTCCCTGGTCCTGGACCAGTTCGGGCGGAATCTGACCCAGGGTGCCCGGGAGGGCAAGCTCGATCCGGTGATCGGCCGGGAGAAGGAAATCGAGCGTGTCATGCAGGTCCTGTCCCGGCGCACCAAGAACAACCCGGTGCTTGTGGGCGAGCCTGGCGTGGGGAAGACCGCCGTGGTCGAGGGGCTGGCCCAGAAGATCGTCAAGGGCGAGGTGCCCGAGACGCTCAAGGACAAGCAGCTCTACACGCTGGACCTCGGCGCCCTGGTGGCCGGTTCGCGCTACCGCGGTGACTTCGAGGAGCGGCTGAAGAAGGTCCTGAAGGAGATCCGCACTCGCGGCGACATCATCCTGTTCATCGACGAGCTGCACACGCTGGTCGGAGCGGGCGCTGCCGAGGGAGCGATTGACGCTGCCTCGATCCTGAAGCCGATGCTGGCCCGCGGCGAGCTTCAGACCATTGGCGCCACCACGCTGGACGAGTACCGCAAGCACCTGGAGAAGGACGCCGCGCTTGAGCGCCGGTTCCAGCCGATCCAGGTGGCCGAGCCGACGATCTCGCACACCATCGAGATCCTCAAGGGTCTGCGCGACCGGTACGAGGCGCACCACCGGGTGTCCATCACCGACGGGGCGCTGGTGGCCTCGGCGCAGCTGGCGGACCGCTACATCAGCGACCGCTTCCTGCCGGACAAGGCGATCGACCTGATCGACGAGGCTGGCTCGCGGATGCGGATCCGCCGGATGACCGCGCCGCCGGACCTGCGCGAGTACGACGAGAAGATCGCCCAGGTGCGCCGGGAGAAGGAGTCGGCCATCGACTCCCAGGACTTCGAGAAGGCGGCGGCGCTCCGGGACAACGAGAAGCAGCTGATCGCCAAGAAGGAGACCCGGGAGAAGGAGTGGAAGGCCGGCGACATGGACGTCGTCGCCGAGGTCAACGAGGAGCTCATCGCGGAGGTCCTGGCCACCGCGACCGGCATCCCGGTGTTCAAGCTGACCGAGGAGGAGTCGCAGCGGCTGCTCCGCATGGAGGATGAGCTGCACCGCCGGGTCATCGGGCAGAACGACGCGATCAGGGCGCTGTCCCAGGCCATCCGGCGGACCCGGGCCGGCCTGAAGGACCCGAAACGTCCCGGTGGGTCGTTCATCTTCGCCGGGCCTTCCGGGGTGGGCAAGACCGAGTTGTCCAAGACGCTCGCGGAATTCCTGTTCGGTGACGAGGACTCGCTGATCCAGCTCGACATGAGCGAGTACATGGAGAAGCACACCGTCTCCCGGCTGTTCGGCTCCCCGCCCGGCTATGTCGGCTACGAGGAAGGTGGCCAGCTCACTGAGAAGGTGCGCCGCAAGCCGTTCTCGGTGGTCTTGTTCGACGAGATCGAAAAGGCCCACCAGGACATCTTCAATTCCCTGCTCCAGATCCTGGAGGACGGGCGGCTGACCGACGCTCAGGGTCGGCAGGTGGACTTCAAGAACACCGTCATCATCATGACGACCAACCTGGGCACCAGGGACATCTCCAAGGGCGTGTCCGTCGGTTTCGCCCGGTCCGGTGAGTCGAAGGGCTCGTACGACCGGATGAAGTCCAAGGTGAACGAGGAACTGAAGCAGCACTTCCGGCCGGAGTTCCTGAACCGGGTGGACGACACCATCGTCTTCCACCAGCTCACCGAGGACGAGATCGTCACGATCGTCGATCTGATGATCGCCAAGGTGGACGAGCGGCTCAAGGACCGTGACATGGGCCTCGAGCTCCGCCCGGCGGCCAAGGCGCTGCTGGCGGAGCGGGGTTACGACCCGGTGCTCGGCGCCCGGCCACTGCGCCGCACGATCCAGCGGTCGATCGAGGACGCCCTGTCGGAGAAGATCCTGTTCGGCGACCTGAAGGCCGGCCAGATCGTCAGCGTGGACGTCGAGGGCACCGGTGAAGACGCCCACTTCACGTTCAAGGGCGTGCCCAAGCCGGACGCCGTGCCGGATGCCGTCCCCGAAGAGGTCGGCACTGGTGCCGCGCCGGTCGAGCGCGGGGCCGCTCCGCCGCAGGACTAACCCGCACCGGCAACACGATCGCGAGAACGCGGAGCGGCGGTCCCCTTCCGGGGGCCGCCGCTCCGCGCATGTGCACCCCGGGGGGTCCAGGGGGTCGTCCCCCCAGGACTAGAACTCCCCTCCGGGCAGCGCGAACCGTCCGTCCGGCAGCGGGTCCACCAGGCCGTCCGCCACCAGGCCATCCAGGGCCCGGTGGCGCTGCAGCTGATCCGCCCAGGCGGCCTCGAGTTGCGAGCCCGGCACCGGCCCCGCGCAGTCACGGAGCACGGCCAGCAGCCGCCCGCGGCACTGCCGGTCGGTGCCCTCGTACTTCTGGCTGCGCCGTGGACCGCCATCCGCGGGATGCCCGGCCCGGCGCCACGTGCAGCGTGCTGCCACCGGGCAGCTCACGCACTGCGGCCGGACGGCAGTGCAGACCAGCGCGCCGAGTTCCATGACTGCCACCGACCATCGTGCGGCTACCGCGGGCCGCGCCGGCAGCATTGACTCGGCCAGCCGCCGCTCCGCCACCGACGGGTTGGATGACGGCAGCTCACGGCCGCTGACCAGCCGGGCCAGCACCCGCCGGACGTTGGTGTCCAGCACCGCGTGGCGCTGACCGAAGGCGAAGCTGGCCACCGCGGCGGCGGTGTAGGAGCCGATGCCGGGCAGTTTCCTCAGCGCGTCCGCCGACGGCGGCACCTCCCCGCCATACCGGTCCACCAGGGCCTGGGCTGTCGCATGCAGCCGGATCGCCCGCCGCGGGTAACCGAGGCGCCCCCAGGCCCGTACCGCGTCCCCGGCCGGCGACGCGGCCAGCGACGCGGGCGTTGGCCACCGGGCCAGCCAGACCGCATAGACCGGCAGCACCCGGGCGACCGGCGTCTGCTGCAGCATGATCTCGCTGACCAGGACGGCCCACGGCGTGGCATCGGGCCGCCGCCAGGGCAGGTCGCGCTGATGAGCGGCATACCAGTCCAGGATCGCCACCGCGTCCGGCGCCACCGCATCCGACGTCGCAGGGTCTGGCGTCACTGGGTCTGGAATCACCGGGTCTGGTGTCACTGGGTCTGGTGTCACTGGGTCTGGAGTCACTCGATCGGCAAGCACTGGGCGCGTGGTCACCATGGCGCCTCGATCCTCGCACGCCCGGGCGAGTTGACGGGCGGGTGCGGGTTTACCGGAGGATCCCGCACGGGTCTGCCCAAAAGTACTACGGAGTCCGCCTCAACCTGCAATAATACGCGGCCGTTCCGGCGGGTCGGCAGAGTCGGCGCGGGATGGCGAAGCATACTGCTCGCATGCCTCACGGTCCCGCTGACCAGCCCAAAAGCGCTGCTGCGGTCAATGTCTACTGGCGGCGCAGGGTCATCGCCCTGGTCGCCGGCCTCGGCATGCTCGCGCTGGTCACCTGGACCGTGAACGGGGCGCTGGGCGGCGGAAGCACCCAGCGGACCACCAACCTGTCCCAGACCACCGGCCATCACTCCGCCCCGCCGGTCCCAGGCTCCGGGTCCGCCACGCCCGGCACCATGCCCAGCAGCACCGTATCCAGCAGCACCGGGCCCAGCAGCACTGGGCCCAGCAGCACTGGGCCCGGGCGCGCGGGGGCCGGCGGCACGGGCGTGACCCCGTCCCGCACGGCGCAGCCCACGCCCACCCCGTCCTCGTCCTCGTCCGCGAGGCACCACAGGGCCCCGCCGGGGGCCTGCTCCGGCGCGAACCTCATCTTCAGCCTGTCCTCCGCCCGGTACAGCTACCCCGCACACGCCCGTCCCCAGTTCGACGTCAGCGTGGTATCCACCGCTCGCGGCCGATGCACGGCCGCCCTGGGGGCTGACCACCTGCACATCCGGATCCGGGCGGGCGGGAAGACCCGGGTCTGGGACTCCGCGGACTGCGCCCGGTCCGCCGCCCCCCGGGTGACGACGCTGGCCCGGGGAGTCCCGGTGGTGGTCCATTTCACCTGGAACCGGACGATCTCGGCCGCCGGCTGCCGCCCTCCGCACCGGACCGTCCGGCCGGGCACCTACACCGCCACCGCGTACAGCGGGAACCGGAGCAGCCAGGCCATGATCTTCGTGCTGAAAGGCCGCGGGATCGCGGTTCCCTAGCGCTCAGGAGTACTTCTCCAGCAGGGTCACCTCGGCCAGCCGGGACAGGCCCTCCCGGACCGCCCGGGCCTGCGGCTCGGCCACGCCATCCACCGCCTGAAGCTCGGCCACGCTGGCCGCCAGCAGCTTGTGCAGGCCGCCGAAGTGCGTCACTAGCTGCTCGGCCGCTGGCCGGGGCAGCCGCGGGACCTTGGCCAGCAGCCGGTACCCGCGCGGCTCGACCGGCTCGTCGAGCATGCCGGACCCGCCGAGCCCGAGCACCGTCGCCACGGTGGCCATGTCCAGCAGCTCTTCCGGGGACAGCCGCTCCAGCTCCTCGAGGACCCGGTCGACCTGGTCGTCCGGGCTGCCACCCGCCGCCGGCAGGTAATCCTGGACCACCAGCTGCCGCTCGAAGTCGCTGCCCGCGATGAGCTCGTCCAGCTGGAGCGCGAGCAGCCGCCCGTCGGTACCCAGCTCGACCTTGTAGCCCTCGATCTCACCCGCGATGCGGCGGACCATCTCCAGCCGCTGCGCCACCGCGGTCACGTCGCGCGCAGTGGCCAGGTCCTCGATCTCGTGCGCGGTCAGCGCTCCCGACACCTCATCCAGCCGGTGCTTGTACCGCTCCAGCGTGGCCAGGGCCTGATTGGCCCGGGACAAGATGGCGGCCGAATCCTCCAGCACGTACCGGGCCCCGTCCAGGTACAGGGCGATGATCCGCATGGATTTGCTGACCGAGATCACCGGGCAGCCGGTCTGCCGGCCGACCCGCTCCGCGGTCCGGTGCCGGGTGCCCGATTCGTCGGTCGGCAGCGTGGGGTCGGGGACCAGGTGCACAGCCGCCCGGACGATGTACCCGGCCCCGCCGTCGAGCACGATGGCGCCGTCCATCTTGGCCAGCTCACGCAGCCGGGTCGCCGAGAACGGCACCCGCAGCTCGAAACCGCCGGAGCACACTTCGTCCACGGCGGGCCCGTCGCCGAGCACGATCAGCGCGCCCGTATTCCCGCGCAAGATGCGCTCCAGCCCGTCGCGGAGCGTGGTGCCCGGGGCCAGGGCCGCCAGGGCGGCCCAGCGGCGCTCGTCCCTGCTCTTAGCGTCCCTGTTCTTAGCGTCCCTGCTCGTAACGTCCCTGTTCTCGACGTCCCTGGTCTTGGCGTCCCGGTTCTTGTCGGTTGGCACACGACCCCCGGAGGTTGCTGGACCGGCCCAGTGTATCGGCGGCCCCAGGTCACAGGCCGGCAATTCAGCCGCCGAAGGCGGCGGCCATCGCCTCCCGGATGTCCTCGACCTCCCGCACCTCGATCGCCCCGGCGGTGGAGGACGCGGCGGCGCCCGCCGCCATCGAGCCTGCGGGCACGATCGCCAGCCGGAACCCCATCCGTTCTGCCTCAGCCAGGCGGCGCTGCACCCCGGTGACCCGGCGTACCTCGCCGGCCAGGCCCACCTCGCCGATCGCCACCACCGAGCCGGGCACGCTGAGGTTCACCACCGCACTCGCCAGGGCGAGGGCCACGGCCAGGTCCACGGACGGCTCGCCGAGCCGGACCCCGCCCACGGTCGCCGCGTACACGTCCTGCTTGCCCAGCTTCAGGTCGGCCCGCCGGGACAGCACCGCGAGGACCATGCCCACCCGCGAAGCGTCCAGCCCGGAGGTCACCCGCCGGGGTATGTCCAGCGCGGACGGCGCCACCAGCGTCTGCACCTCGCTGAGCAGCGGGCGGCGGCCCTCCAGGGTGACGGTCACGCAGGTGCCGGGCACCGCGTTGTGCCGGTGGGTGAGGAAGAGGCCGCTCGGGTCGGGCACCTCGGTGATCCCCTGCTCGCCCAGGTCGAAGCAGCCGATCTCGTCGGTCGGGCCATACCGGTTCTTCATCGCCCGGACCATGCGGAACTGGGCGTGCCGGTCGCCCTCGAAGTGCAGCACCACGTCCACCAGGTGCTCCAGGGTCCGCGGCCCGGCGACGGACCCGTCCTTGGTCACGTGCCCGACCAGCACCGTGGTCACCCCGTGCTGCTTGGCCACCGCGATCAGGGCGGCGGTGACCGCGCGGATCTGGCTGACCCCGCCGGGCGCACCGTCTACCCCCTCCATCGTGATGGTCTGCACCGAGTCGACGATCAGCAACTGGGGCCGTACCACCGCTACGTGGCCGAGCAGCGCGGCCAGGTCGGTCTCCGCGGCCAGGTAGAGGTTCGCGGCCACGGCGCCGATCCGGTCCGCCCGCAGCCGTACCTGGGCGGCGGATTCCTCGCCGGTGATGTACAGGACCGGCCCCGTTCCGGCGGCGTGGGTCCCCGCCTCCAGCAGCAGGGTGGACTTGCCGACGCCCGGCTCCCCCGCCAGCAGCACCACCGCCCCGGGCACCAGCCCGCCACCGAGAACCCGGTCCAGTTCGTCGAGCCCGGTCGGGCGGGCCCCCGCGGCGGTGGCGTCCACTTCGCCGATGGGCATCGCGGGACTGGCCGGGGCGATCGCGGCGGGCGGCCCGGCCGGCCCCGCGCCCAGTCCGGCACCGTTCAGGCCAGCACCGGCCAGGCCCGTATCCCCGAACCCGTCCAGCCCGCCACCGAGGCCGGCCAGGGCGGCGCTGCCGAAGCCGGTGGCCCGGGCCACCCGGGAGACGGCGACCTGCTCGACCGTGCCCCAGGCCTGGCACTCGCCGCAGCGGCCGGACCATTTCGTGGTGCGCCACCCGCATTCCGCGCACTGGAACGCCGGGCTCGCCGAGGACTTCGCCATGGCCCGGACGCTACTCGCAGCCACCGACAGCGGGGCCCGGTGACACTCCGGGGCGGCGACACTCCTGCACCTGCTGCGGTGAGCAACTCCGCGCGCCGCGCCGCATAAGCTGGCCAAGGCGGATCGATCGACGCCGGGGGATCCCGGGATACGGTCCGCAGCAGAGTTCGGAAGGAGCCCCGGTGAGTCAAGCGGGCACAGCGCCGCGACGGCTGGTGGCGCTATCAACCGCGTCGGTCTACCCGGACCGGACGCCCGATGCGTTCGAGGTCGCGGCGCGCCTGGGTTACGACGGGGTCGAGGTGATGGTCACCCCGGACGCGGTCAGCCAGGACGTGGACGTCCTGCGCCGGCTAGCCGACTACCACAGTGTCCCGGTGCTTGCGGTGCACGCGCCCTGCCTGCTGATCACTCAGCGGGTCTGGGGCCGCGAGCCGTGGGGCAAGCTGGTCCGGGCCAAGGACGTGGCCGAGCAGCTGGGCGCCCGGGTGGTCGTGGTGCATCCCCCGTTCCGCTGGCAGCGGGACTACGCCCGGGATTTCGCGGCCGGGCTGGCCCGGATGCAGGACGAGACCGACGTGCTGTTCGCGGTGGAGAACATGTTCCCGCTGCGGGCCCGGGGGGCCGAGGTCGCCCCGTACGCCCCGTCCTGGAACCCGGTCCCGATGGATTACCCGCACGTGACCCTGGACCTGTCCCACACGGCCGTGTCCGGGTCCGACGCGCTCGCCATGGCCGACGAGCTGGGCGGACGGCTCGCGCACGTGCACCTGGCTGACGGCACCGGGGTGCCCAACCGCGATGAGCACCTGGTCCCCGGCCGCGGTAGCCAGCCGTGTGCGCCGTTGCTGCACCGGCTGGCCGCCGAGGACTACCAGGGGCTGATCGTGCTGGAGGTCAAGACGTTCCGCGCGCCGACCCAGGAGGCCCGGTACTCCGACCTGGCCGAAGCGCTGGAGTTCGCCCGGGGCCACCTGGCCGCCCCCGGGGAGGCCCCCGCGGGCGCGGCCCCGTCCGGCCCGCCGCCGGCCCACCCGCCTGCCGCCTCGGCCAGCTCATCGCCGGCCCGGTTCGGGATAACCGCCCACCCGATGACCACCAGTCGCTAACCGCGAGTCGCTGACCGCCAGCCCCTTACCGCGGTCCGCTTACGATCGTCCGCTGACCACCCAACCTGCCCTGCCGCCTGCCGCGCCACAGCCACCAGCGCTGGACGCGACCACGACCGAGGATGCATGCTGCCCGTCATGACTGCGAACCGTCCCGTCCCTGCCCGGCCGGGAACGCTCATCACCGTGGCGCCGACCGGCGCGGAATCCGACAAGGCGTCCGTGCCGGCGCTGCCCGTCACCCTGGATGAGCTGACCACGACCGCGGTGGAATGCCGCGCGGCCGGGGCCGCCGTGATCCACGTGCACATCCGGGACGGTGAGGCCCGGCCGACCCTGGACCTGGCCCGCCTCCGGGAGACCGTGCAGGCGCTGCGCGATGCCACCGACCTGATCATCCAGCTGTCCACCGGCGGCGCCGTCACCGACAGCTTCGACGACCGGCTGGCGGTGCTCGAGGCGGCGCCGGACGCCTGCTCCCTCACCTGCGGCACGGTCAATTTCGGCGACGAGGTGTTCGCCAACCCCTGGCCGTTCATCCGCGAGCTGTACGCGCGGACCCAGGCGGCCGGGGTGGTGCCCGAGTTCGAGCTGTTCGACCTGGGGCAGGTGGCCACGCTGCACCGGCTGCTGGACGAGCTGGGGCCGCCGCACGGCGGTCACGTGCACTGCGACCTGGTGATGGGCGTGCCCGGCGGGATGCCCGGCACGGTGGCGGCGCTGGTCGCGGCGGTGGCCGCGCTGCCCGCCGCCGCGACCTGGTCCGCCACCGGGATCGGGCGCACCGCGCTGCCCGTGGCGCTGGGCGCGCTGGGCGCCGGCGGCCACCTGCGGGTCGGCATGGAGGACACCACCTCGTTCGCCCGGGGCCGGCCCGTGACGCGCAACGCCGAACTCGTCGAGCGGGCGGCCGCGCTGGCCGGCCTGGCCCAGCGGCCGCCGCTGGACCCCGGCGAGGCCCGGGACATGCTTGGGGTGAGCAGCCGTCACTGAGCCTCCTGTCCTCGCCGAGGTCGTCCGGTCGGGGTTCGTCGAGTCGCGGCACCGCGTTTCGTTGCGGATGATCGGAGCCGACGGGGCGCCGCAGCTGACCACCGGCCAGGGGGACGCGCCGATGTTCCCGCGCTCGGCGAACAAGCCGATGCAGGCGGCCGGCATGCTGCGCTGCGGCCTGGACCTGGACGGCGAGCTGCTGGCGCTGGCCGCGGCCAGCCATTCGGGGGAGGACTTCCACATCGCCGGGGTGCGGAAGATCCTGGCCCGGGCCGGGCTGACCGAGGACGACCTGCAGTGCCCGCGGGCGCTGCCCCGGGAAGATGTATTCCAGCAGGAGTACCTGCGTGAGGGCGGGGAGCCTGACCGGGTGCACATGAACTGTTCCGGCAAGCACGCGGCCATGCTCGCCACCTGCGTGGCGGCCGGCTGGCCCACGGCCACCTACACCGACCCGGCGCACCCGCTCCAGGTGGCGCTCCGCCAGGCCCTCGAAGGCCTGGCCGGGGAGCAGTCCGCGGCGGTGGGCGTGGACGGGTGCGGTGCCCCCGTGTTCGCCCTGTCCCTGGCCGGCCTGACCCGGGCGTTCCAGGCGCTGGTCACCGGCTCGCCGGGCACGCCGGAGCGCCGGGTGGCCGACGCGATGCGGGCCTACCCGGAATGGACGTCAGGGAGCCTCCGCACGGAGCGGTCGCTGATGGCCACCGTCCCGGGCCTTCTGCTCAAGGTGGGAGCAGACGGCGTGCAGGCGTTCGCGCTGGCGGACGGCCGGGCCGCGGCGTTCAAGATCGAGGACGGCTCGGCCCGGGCCCGGGACCCGATCACGGTCGCGCTGCTGCGCCGGCTCGGCGTGACCACCGCGCCCGGGGTGCCGGAATCGGCCCTGGACGAGATCGGCGCGGTGCCAGTGCTCGGTGGCGGCCGGGTCGTCGGCGTGATCCGGGCGGAACTCCCCGGCTGAGGCCGCCAGCCTGGGGTGCTTGCTGGGCGTTTGCAAAAGCAAGCACTCTTTGATTCACTGAATCTGTGAGTCCAATGCGAGTGAGCTCCATCGGTGAATACATCAAGGAGCAACGAGAGCAGGCGAAGATCTCGCTGCGCCAGCTGGCCTCCCAGGCCGGGGTGTCCAACCCGTACCTGAGCCAGATCGAGCGCGGCGTGCGGCGGCCCAGCGCCGAGATCCTGCAGCAGATCGCCAAGGGTCTGCGGATCTCCGCGGAGGCCCTGTACGTGCAGGCCGGGATCCTGGAGGACCGGCCGCCGGACTCGGGGGTCCGGGCCGCGGTGCTGGCCGCGCCGGAACTGACCGAGCGGCAGAAGCAGGTGCTGCTGGAGATCTACGACTCGTTCCGCAGGGAGGCCGCGGCGCAGGCGCCGGAGGACCTTGAGGACGCCGCCATCGCGGCGGAGGCGGCCGCGATCCAGGCGGCCGCCGCCGAGGCCACCGCGGCCCAGGCTGCGGCGGAGGGGGCCCGCGTGCGGGATGGCGGATCGGGCCGGGCGGGCAAACCCGCCCGGGGCGCCTGGAAGCAGGCGACCAGCCCGGACGGCGCAGGACTCGACGAAGAAGATGATGACCCCCTCGCGGCAGCGGAGCCGCTGGGCACCAACGAGGCGGCCAGCCCGCCTGACTCAGCGGGTCTGCCGGGACGGGCGGACCAGGAAGGATGAAATGACCATGAACCGCAGCACCCTTGACGTGAAGACCGAGGTGCGCAAGCTGGCCGGCAGCAAGCCGGTGCAGGCCGCCACCGGGGCCGGGGTCCTGGCCTCGGAGGCCCTGCGTGAGCTGCCCGCCCGGATCACCCGCTGGCGCAGCGACGGCTCGCTGGCGGCCCTGCCCGCCCGGGCCACCGAGTACATGACGACCGCGCGCACCAAGGCGGTCCAGGAGTACGACAAGCTCGCCCAGCACGGCGCCCGGGTGCTCAACGGGAAGACCGCCCTGCCCGGCAAGGGCTCGGGCAAGAAGAGCTGACATCCATGGGCCAGATGCCTCAGGCCGGGCGGGAGACGGGCTTTGGTTCCGGTTCCCGCCCGGACCGGATAGCCTGATGTCGTGTTGCTGAACACAGGAGCGATGAGCCCGCTCTACTGGTTCCTCGAGATACTGGCGGTTGCCGCCTTTGTCTGCGAGGTATGGGGCTTCGTGGACGCACTGCGCCGTCCATCGAAAGCGTTCGTGGCGGCCGGCAAGCAGAACAAGCCGCTCTGGCTGATCATTCTCGGCGTGGCCTCGGTGATCGGCCTCTACCTCGGTGTCCTGTCCGGCGGCTTCGGAGCCGTGGGCATCCTGCCGATCGCGGCTTTCGTAGCCTCGGCCATCTACCTCACCGACGTGCGGCCCAAGGTCAGGGAGTACGGCGGTACCGGCGGAAGCAGCAGTTCCGGCCCGTACGGCCCCTGGTAATACCCGCCCGTGCGCACCCACCGGCTCGAACTCGACGACCAGTCGCTCCGTGAGTGGGACGCGGTCGTGCTCGCGTCCGGGCCGGATGGGATCGTGCTGGACTCTTCGGCCTTCTATCCCGGCGGCGGTGGCCAGCCACCCGACCACGGGGTGCTCCTCTGGGGCGGCGTGCAGACCCGGATCGTGGGCGCCCGCAAGGGTGACGACCTTTACCTGATCCCCGCCGAGGACGACCCGTTGCCGCCGGCCGGTACCGCGCTCCGCGGCGCCGTGGAAGACGAACGCCGCACCGCCCTGATGCGCACCCACACGGCGCTGCACGTGCTCGGCGGCGTGGTCTTCCGGGACTTCGGCGCGCTGGTCACCGGCGGGAACATGGAACCACTGACCGCGCGGATGGATTTCAACCTGACCGAGGTCCCGCCTGGTTTCCGGGAGGCCGTCGAGGCGGCGTGCAACGTAGAACTCGCCGCGGACCGCCGGATCGACGTCCGGGTGCTGCCGCGCGATCAGGCGTTTGCCATCCCGGACATCATCCGCACCGCCACCAACCTGGTCCCGCCGGAGGTCAAGGAGGTGCGGATCATCGACATCGTCGGCCTCGACCAGCAGGCGGACGGCGGTACGCACGTGGCCTCGACCCGCCAGGTCGGCGGGATCGGTGTTGTCAAGATCGAGAACAAGGGCAAGGGATTCCGCCGGGTGCGGATCCAGGTCGCCGACCGCGCGCCGTCCTGACCTGGTCAGGGGTCCCGGGGCTGAGGACGCCGCTTAGAGCGGCATCACCAGGAGCGCGGCTGGGACCACCACCAGTACGGCAGCCGTGCTGCCGACCAGAATCCGGGCGGCCAGGCACAGCCCCGGCGCCGGCGTGAGCAGCCGCTCCACCCGGGCGGTCACCCCGCTCTCCCCCTCAGCGCGGCCCCCGGGCTCAGCGCCGTCCTCGTCCGCCACGGCCAGTGTGCCGGCCGGTGAGCCTGGCGTGCCCGCGGCGCCGACCCGGATCAGCGCGGTGACGAGTTCCCGGGCCGGCCGCTGCCGCGCGGCGTGGTCGTCCGCGAGCATCTCGACCAGCAGCGCGACCGACGCGTAGGACCGCTGCACCAGTACCGACCAGGGGAAGGCCCGGGCCAGGGCAGTGAACGGCAGCAGCACCAGGTCGTGCCGCTCCCGCAGATGCGCTCGCTCGTGGGCCAGGACCGCGGCCAGTTCCGCCTGGTCCAGCAGGTCGAGTGCGCCTGCGCTGATCACGATGCGGGAGCGCAGCCCGGGCACGCAGTAGGCGGCCGCGGCGGGATAGTCGACGACCAGGGCCCCGGGGACCTTCGGATCGCCGTGCGCGAGCAGGCTCAGCAGCGCCCGGTGGCGCCGGCGGTCCCGCAGTACCGCCCCCGCTGAGGCGATCAGGACCCAGCACAGCAGGGTGAGCAGCGCCGCCGAGGCGCCCAGGCAGAGCAGCCGCATCGCCGCGGCCAGGCCGGGTGGTCGTACCTCGCCGATCACGTCCCGGATCGCCCGATTCAGGACCGTGAGTGCGCCGCCGGCCACCCCGGGTCCTTCCGGGTCCGCGCCGAGCGCCGCCAGGGTGCCGATCGCAGCGACTCCCCAGCCGAGCCCCATGGCCTGCCACAGCATGATGGCCGCCGCCGGTGACCGGCGTGGCCAGCGCGCGGTGGCTAGTTCCGCGGCTGCGGGTACCAGGCCCACCGCGAGGGTAGCCAGAACCAGGACTGGGGAAAGCACGGAAAGTCAGCTCCCGGCGGGATCTCCGCCTGTCTCCAGGGCTCGACGCAGCACCCGTGCCTCGCTACCCGACACGCGGCGCGCGAAACTCGCGAGCGCGGCCGACCGGTCACCGGTCTGGTCGAGGGCGAAAAGCATTAGCTCGGTGACATATGCTTCCCGGCTCGCTGCGGCGCGGTACAGCCAGGCCCGTCCGTCCCGCTCTCGCCGGGCGAACCCTTTCTTGGCCAATCGGTCCAGGACGGTCATCACCGTGGTGTGAGCCAGATCCCGGTCGGTAAGCCTACTGCCAACCTGGCGTACGGTGAGCTGCGTCTCGCTTTCCCAGAGAACATCCATGATGGCGCGTTCAAGTTCGCCCAGTCGGTTCACGAAGTCACTCTACCTAGCAGCTCTTCCGCCGGGCAGACCCAACCCCGCCGGGCCCAGCCGGCTACGTGAGCCAGCACAGGTTGTCTTGCTAGCGCCGCGCCGACCAGGTGCCCGGCTCCCACTCAAGCCGGGCGAGCGGTGTCTACATCGACCGGTAGGGCGATCACGGCACCGCGGCGGCACGGAAGCCGGGAAACCTAGGATGACCTGCCCACACGCCAGTACACGTTGTAATGCTGGTGCTGCATCCGGGCGATCGGGATGAGCGTGACGGGGCGGCCGTTCGCGGTCGCCTGGAAGCGCAGCCGCCGACCCGGGACCCGGGTCACTGACCCGGGGTTCAGCCCGGGCATGAACATGGACTCCACGCCGCCGTAGCCGCCGCTGAGCACGACGGGGCCGTAGGTGACGGCCTGCACCGCGGGCTCGTCCGGCGTCCGGTTCAGCGCGAGCGTCATGGGCAGGCTCACGTCCACCCGGTCGCCGGGCCGCCACTGCCGGTCGATGACCAGCCATGTTCCCGGGGTGTGCGGGCCAGGCAGGGGCTCGCCGTTCACCCAGGCCCGGGCCGGGCCGGCCAGCCAGCCAGGCAGCCGGATCCGGACGGCCATCCGGGCCGAGCCGGAAACGACCCTGAGGTGGGTGGCGGGCTCGTCCGGGAACCCGGTGGACTGCCGGATCGTCACTCCCGTCGCGGCCCAGCTG
The DNA here is from genome assembly GCA_035642895.1 of Streptosporangiaceae bacterium. Classification (GTDB taxonomy): domain Bacteria; phylum Actinomycetota; class Actinomycetes; order Streptosporangiales; family Streptosporangiaceae; genus RYN-230. Next base: position 49,316 of record DASQRM010000064.1, read on the forward strand.
ACCTCGGACGGGACGAACAGGTTGACGAACAGCCCCCGGGTGTCCCGGGAGTAGACGGTGTCCGCGAACTTGGCCTGGGTTTCCATTCCGGTCGCGTCGTCGCAGGAGAAATTGTGGTAATTGGTCGAGTAGACGTCGGGGTTGGTGCCCAGGAACGGCGGCTGGCGCTTGAACGCGGCCGGTGACAATCCTGTGTAATAGATGTTGAAGCCGTGTGCCGACCGCGGGTCCTGCTCGCCCAGCATCTGGTTGAACAGCGTCCGCTCGTAGTAGTCGAGCAGGTCCACCCGGTGCGGCTGGTGGAAGTGCAGCAGCCGGGTCAGCTTCAGCATGTTGTAGCTGCAGCAGTTCTCGCAGGTGCGGTTGCTCAGCTGGCCGGCGATCACGTCGGGCGCGTGCCAGTGCTCCCAGTTGCTGGTGCCGCCGATGACGTAGGCATGGTGGTCGGTGACGATCCGCCAGAAGTTGGCGGCGATGTCGTGGTAGCGGCGGTCCCCGGTTTCCTCCCAGATCCGGAGGCAGGCGGTCATCTTCGGGATGTTGGTATTCGCGTGCAGGCCGTACAGGTCGTCCTGGCCGCGGGCCAGAGGGTCGAAGACCCGGGCGTGGTAGAACCGCTTCGCCGTGCGCAGATAGCTTTCGTCCCAGGTCAGCCGGTACAGGTTAGTCAGCGACTCGGCGATGCCGCCGTGCTCGGTATCCAGAATCCGCTGCATATGTCCGTAGGAGAGCCGGCCGGTGCGCCACCCGACCCAGTCGCCGAGCCGGGCCGCCACCTCCAGGGCCCGGGTGTTCCCGGCCAGCTCATGCTGGTCGATCAGCCCGGCCATTATCTTGTGGATCATGTAGTAGGGCGACCAGACCGACAGGCCCGCTTCGAGCCGGTCGAAGAAGGTCTCCGGGAAGGCCGACAGGTACCCGTCGTGGAAGCCCGCCCTGCGATCCCGGGCCTGGCACCGGGCCAGCTGCTCCACCAGATAGGCGCCCTTGTCCGCCGCGGCCTGGTTCCCCGTATTGGCGTAGGTGAGGGCGAGCCCCGACATCAGGTGCCCGGTGCAGTGCCCGCGGACCAGGGATCTCGGCGCCTCCCAGCCGCCGCATGGCCGGGCCGACGACGGCAGGCCGTAGTTCAGCCGGAACGTGTGCAGCAGCCGGTCCGGATCGACGAACATGAGGTAGTTCGTGTTCCGCGCCTGGTTCGCGCGCATCGGGCTGTCCAGCAGCCGGACCGCGGACAGCGGGAACGCCGCCGTGCGCCCGGCGGCCCCGTCCGCGACGTACCCGCTCGTCCAGTTGCCCGACGCGGCACTCAGCCGCCCGGGCAGGACGCCGCCCAGCAATGCCCCGGCCGCACCGCCGCCGATCGCGGCGAGCACCGCCCTTCTGCCGACCAGATGCGAGGACATGCACCGCCCCCTGAAGGCCTGCCCACCGCGGCTGCCCCCGGTGACCCTCTTTGATCACAACTCACACCAGTCAGGCCGTCAATGCCCACCTCCATGAACATCCCACCGCTCGCGGCGCCCGATCTCCTCCATCTCGTCATCACGCCCGCGCCACCACGGCTGCACGGGCCATCTGTTGGCTCGGGAAGTACCGGCGGAAAGCACGCTCACGTCGAAGGACTGGAACGAGGACTATGACCGGCCTGCTGCACTGGGTGACGCTGGTAACCGCCGTGGGCTGCGGCCTGTCGGCGGGGGTCTTCTTCGCGTTCTCGGCCTTCGTCATGCCGGCCCTCGGCCGGCTGCCGCCGGCGCAGGGCATCGCCGCCATGCAGTCGATCAACAAGCTGGCGGTCACCCCGGCATTCATGACGGCGCTGTTCGGCACGGCGCTCGCCTGCCTGGGCCTGGCGGTTTGGGCCCTGGTGGCGTGGGGCCCGCACGCAACCCCCTGGGTGTTTTCAGGCAGCGCGCTCTACCTGGCCGGGGCGATCGGAGTGACGATCGCCGCCAACGTGCCGATGAACGATGCGCTGGCCGCTGTCCAGCCGGACGGCGCCGGTGCGGCCAGCCGCTGGGGAAGCTACCGCCAGCGCTGGACAGCGTGGAATCACGTCCGCGTCACCGCGTCGCTCGGGGCGGCCGGACTGCTGGCCGTCGCGCTCCTCCTGGGCTGATTGGCCAGGTCAGGGCGCGGCTGGCGGGCTGGAGCCTTGGGCGTTCTGTGGTACGAAAAAGGTCTGGAAGCTGGCGCCGCCGTTGGACAGGTCACCCGGGACAGCGACCCAGTCGCTACCGGACTGCTGCCCGGTATTAGCGAGCAGTTTGTGGTGCACCCACCACGACCATAGCGTCGTGCTGTGGCCACTGTAAGTGGTCAGTGACACATTGTTGTAGGCGGCGATCTTCATGGAGGTGGCGGGCGGAGTGTGCGGGTAGGACGCGTCCCACGGCGAGCTGCCGAACTCGGTCCCCACCCGGGCCTGGGTGAACGACGGGGCGGTGAGGTCGTATGCCGACCTGAAACCCCACAAACCGCCGTCGGTGAACCCGAACATGACCACCTGCCCCACCTCCGGGAGGTAGTTGATCGTCAGCGTCCAACTGACACCAGGGAAAAAAGTACGGGCCACCGGGACACACGCGTCGGGTTCGCAGTACGTAGCGTCCGGATTCGAGGCGATCACCTGATGGGTGCTGCGGTCGTAGATGGTGGCGTAGGGGGTGTAGGCCGAGCCTGAGGTACTCGCGGTGACCCCCATGGTGACCACCAGGCCAGAGGTCCAGAGCTGGACGCTGTGCCCGAAGCTGGCCACTTCGCCGGCATACTGCGTGGGCTGGCGCAAGAAGACGCGGGCGTGGATGGTCTTGAACTGTGCCCCGGTGGCGGTGTAGCCGGCCTGCTCCGGGCTGATCTGTGCGGTGCCGGTGCTGGCATCCGCGGGCATCCCCAGCGCGAGTACTGTGGCGGCCGCCGCCAAGAACGCTAATGCCGGGCGCCAGGGCCAGCTGCTGATCGCCATACATCTGCCTCTTTCGGCTTGCCTGGTGATGCCTTTTGCCGTTTCATGAACAAAGGTCCCACGAAACCCCCGCCGGTGCACGGCATTCTTCGCGGCCGTCCTGTCCAGCTAGGATGTGCTGGTCGTCGAGGGGAGGATACCGGTGTCCCAGCAATGGCCCCGCTTCCGCGCGGTGCTGGAGAACTTCGCGCCGTACCAGCCCGGCCGCCGGGTGTCCGCACCGGACGGCCGGTCCCACAAGCTGTCCTCGAACGAATCGCCGTTTGGCCCGCTGCCCTCGGTTGCTGAGGTCATCGCGCAGGCCGCCCTGGACGTGAACCGTTACCCGGACAACGGGGCGGCCGGGCTGACCGAGGCGATCGCGCAGCGGTTCGAGGTGCCAGCCGAGCACATCGCGGTGGGCTGCGGCTCGGTGGGGGTGACCCAGCAGCTACTCGGCGCCGTAGGCGAACCGGACGCGGAAGTGCTCTACGCCTGGCGTTCGTTCGAGGCCTACCCGACCCTGGTCGATCTGTCGTCGGCGGTCCCGGTCACGGTGCCGCTGCGGGCCGAGGTGCACGATCTGCGGGCCATGGCGGACGCGATCACCAGCCGGACCCGGCTCATCTTCGTCTGCAACCCGAACAACCCCACCGGCACCGTGGTCCACGCGGACGAGCTGGCGGAATTCCTGGACCGGGTCCCCCCGCAGACCCTCGTCGTGGTGGATGAGGCCTACCACGAGTACGTGCGGGACCCGCAGGTGCCGGACGGGATGGCCCTGTACCGGGACCGCCCGAACGTGGCCGTGCTGCGCACCTTCTCCAAGGCGTACGGGCTGGCCGGGCTGCGGGTCGGCTTCCTGGTGGGGCACCCGCCGGTGGCCGCGGCCGTGCGCAAGACCATGCTGCCGTTCACGGTGAACGCGGTCGCGCAGGCGGCCGCCATCGCATCCCTGGCCGCCGAGGCGGAACTGCTCGAGCGGGTGGACGCGGTGGTCAAGGAGCGGTCCCGGGTCCGCGACGAGCTGCTCGCCCAGGGCTGGTCGGTGCCGCCGACTGAGGCCAACTTCGTCTGGCTGCGCCTCGGTGCGGACACCCCGGACTTCGCGGCCGCCGCAGCGCGGGCCGGGGTCGCGGTCCGGCCGTTCGGCGCGGAGGGCGCCCGGGTCTCGATCGGCGACCACGACGCGAACGACGCGTTCCTGTCCGTGGCGCGCGCCTACCCCCGGCGTCACTGAATAGTCCGGGGGGACGACCCCCCTGGACCCCCCGATCGCCGCTTCGCGCCGAACGCCGGCTCGGCGAGCACCCGCCTGCGGCGGGCCCCGCCTCCCCGGCGCGTGCGCCCGCTACAACTCCCCGGAACCCCCCGATCGCCGCTTCGCGCCGAACGCCGGGGAGCCCCGGTCAGCGGGCGGCGCCGCGGCGCTCCAGCTTCTCGGTGACCAGCCGGTAGAACTGGCGCGGCCGGCCTGGCTGCGGGGCCCGGCTCGGCGGCAGCGGCCAGGCCAGCCCCTCCTCGACCAGGCTGTGCAGTAGCCGCCGGGCGGTGCGGGCGGTAACGCCCAGCACCCGGCCCGCGGTTTCCGCGTCGACTACGAGCGCGCTGTCGCTGCCGGCCAGCTTGTCGGCCAGCCGGGACAGGGTCTCCAGGCCGCGGGGGCGGCTGGCCTCCGCAGCCGGGGCGGCCGGGTGCCGGGGCGCGGGAACCAGGGCGATCCCCTCCCGGTCCAGGGCGAAGCCGCGAGTCCCGGCGGCCACGTGGGACCGGGACAGCGCCGCCTGCGCGTGGGTCTCCGCATCCTGCGCCGTTCGTCCCATCCCGATGCCGACTTCCACGGCGATGCCGAGCTCGGTCCGGGCCCGCTCGCTGAACGGGGGGACCCGGAATCCGTCGGTGGCCGCGGCGAGCGAGCCCCGGGTCGCGGTGACCAGGAAGCAGTGATCGCTGACCGGGCTGACCGACGCGTGCATCCGCTGGGCTTCCTGGACCAGGAACCGGTGCACGGTGAGCCGAAGTTCCTCGCGAGCGTGCCGTGGCGAGGACCGGCGCGAGGTGTCCCGGAGCGTGGGTACCTCCACCAGGGCCACGGCGAGTTGCGCCTCCTCCAGCCGCCGGTTTCCGGCGAGCAGGGTAGCCGTGCGCAGGGCGGCCCGGATGGCGCTGCTGGTGGGCCGGAGGACCCGGACGGGCACGTCGGCTGCGGAGAGCCGCTGGGCGACCGACTGGAGGCAGGTGAACGCGACGGTGATCTCGTCCCGCCGCCAGAGCCGCTCGTGGAACGCGGCCAGCGTGGCCGCGTTCGCGGCGTCTTCCCGGACGTGCACGCCGGTCACCGGCGCGCCGAGTTCGGCGAACGCGTCCTCCACGTCAGTGCGGCTGAGCACGTCCACACTGATGCGGGTGAGGTCCTGGCCCAGTTCCCTGGTGGCGCGGAGCAAGGCCGCGTACAGCGCGCTGCCGGACAGCGGCACGTAGGTGGCCGGGACGCGGAGCGTGCCCGCCCGCCGGGCGTATTCATAGGGCACCTGGCTGGCGAACAGGCAGGCGTCGATACCCGGCCCGAGCCGCTGCACCTTGTCGGCGGCTTCCTGCTCGCTGCGATAGGCGGCGGCCACAAGCCTGCGGGCCGGGGCGGCGGAGACCCCGTTGGCAGACGTCCCGGGGGAACTGACCGCCGGGTGAGCCGTCGCGCCGGGCAGCCCGCCTGACTGGGGGCTTCCGGACAGCATGATCCGTTCCACCAGGTCGTGCGGGCCGACGATGCCAATGGTCAGCTCGGCCCCGGTCTGGCGCTGGGCCGTCATGGCCGGCTGCCCGTCGGCGCCGGCGACTGGCCAGTGACATCACAAGCGACACGCGCCCGGCATGGCAGGCACGCGTCAGGTGATCCGGCAACTACTAAAATGCCGCCGGCCGCGGGGTACTTCCTGTGCTGTGAAGTCACTGTCAGACCCTTACGCCGCAACGATTGCACGATCGTATATTTCGTAACCCGTCCGCGCCCGGCGGGGAAGAGAATCAGCGGACTGTTTCGTGCAACGTCACATTTACGGGGCCGCAGGCCCGCCAGGGGAGTCACTGGTCAGCCGTCAGCCGTCAGCGGGTGAGCCGGCGGCCAGGGGAGCCGCCCGCTACGTGAACCGTCCCCCGGCCGGCCGCCGGCTCGCGAGCCACCGGCTCGTGAGCCGGCGGCCAGGCGGGAGCGCCAGCTAGGTCAGCCGCTTTCCTCGGCGGTGATGTCGGCACCCAGGGTGGTGAGCCGCTCCGCCACCGCGGCGTGACCACGGTCGATGAGGTATCCAGGCGCGACCACGGTCTCGCCCTCCGCGCTCAGCCCGGCCAGGATGAGCGCGATCCCGGTGCGCAGGTCGTGCGCGACGACCTTGGTGCCCTTGAGGGTGGACGGGCCATGCACGATGACCACGTTGCCGCTGTCCACCTCGACTTTGGCACCCATCTTGTTGAGCTCCCCGAC
>DASQRM010000065.1:0-2227 GCA_035642895.1 Streptosporangiaceae bacterium
CTGGATCACCCACAGCTCATCGGGTTCGGCCTCGAGAAGCTCCCGGACCGGGGGGTTCTGGGAAAACAGGCCATCCCAGTACGTGCCGTCCTCCAGCCGCACCGCGCGAAACAGGTTCGGGATCGCCGCCGAGGCGAGCACGGTGGCGGCGGTGATCCGGTCCCTGCGGCTGCTGAACGCCCGGAACCGCCCGGACAGCACATCGACGGCCCCGATGAGCAGCATCGGGTACTTTCCGGCGCTGTCGGCTTCGATCCGGTCGAAGTCCACCTGACGGCTGAGCATCTGGCAGAACTGCTCGGCGGCCGCGACAGCGGCCGGTGAATGGTACGGGCTCACGGCCGGCGGCGTGACCCCCAGGTCCTGCCATGCGCTCGCCCACTGGATCCAGCTGTTGACCATCGTCTCCACGGGCCCGCGGGCGGAGTTGTCAGCCCAGAACTCCTCGAGCAGGTGCCCCGCACGGACCGGGTCGTCATCGCGCAGGGCATACCACGCCAGCAGCGCGCACACCGCCCCGCCGGACGTACCGCTCAGCCCGGCCACGTGGTAGCCGTCGAGCTCGTCCGCGCCCAGCAGTCGTTTCAGCACACCCGCTGTGAAGGCGGTATGGCTCCCGCCGCCCTGGCAGGCGATCGCCACGCGCCGCTGCCGCTTGCCGCCCTCAGTCGCTGTCGCCACGACCAGTCCCCTCATCAGAAAGACCCACGATAAACGTCGCTTGCCCCGAGACTAGCCATCATGACTCCTGCCGAACCCGCTCCCGATCAGCTGCGCCGGGACCCGCTGCCGCTGCGCGGCCGGGTCGCGCTGGTCACCGGCGTCAGCCGGCGCGCCGGCATCGGATACGCCATCGCCCGCCGGCTGGCGGCGCAGGGCGCCAGCCTGGTCCTTCACCACTACGCCCCGCACGATCGCGACCAGCCCTGGGGTGCCGACCCCGGCGGCCAGGAGGCCGTGACCGGGGGGGTGACCGAGGCGCTGGCCGACCCGGAAGCTGCCGTCTGGCAGCAGGATGCGGACCTGTCGGACCCCGGTGCGCCATCCCGGCTCATCGAGTCGGCCGCCGCATCGTCCGGTTTCCTGGACATCCTGGTCTGCAACCACGCCCGCAGCGGCAGCGACGGCCCGCTCGGCCCGCTGACCGCCGAGATGCTCGACGCTCACTGGGCCGCCAACGCCCGCTCGTCTATCCTGCTGGCCCAGGCCTTCGCCGCCCGGCATGACGACAGCCGCCCCGGGGGGCGGATCGTCTTCATGACCTCCGGGCAGGACCTCGGCCCGATGCCCGGCGAGGTCGCCTACGCCGCGAGCAAGGGTGCGCTCACCTCGATCACCCAGACCCTAGCCGACCAATTGGCCGGCCGCGGCATCACGCTGAACACGGTCAACCCCGGCCCGGTCGACACTGGCTACGCCCCGCCGGACGTGCACGAAATCGTCCGCCGCCGCTTCCCGCAGGGCCGCTGGGGCACCCCCGACGACCCGGCCCGCCTGATCGCCTGGCTGGTCACCGACGATGCCGCCTGGATCACCGGCCAGGTCATCAACTCCGAGGGCGGCTTCCGCCGCTGGGACTGACCGCCCCTGAAACGAGAACGGCTCAGGCCCCTACGGGGAACCTGAGCCGCCTGACCCTCGTATTCACCTGGGGTGAGCGACGGGACTTGAACCCGCGACATCCAGGACCACAACCTGGCGCTCTACCAACTGAGCTACGCCCACCATCGTCACCTGGCCTTACGGCCGGGCCACAGCAAGACGCGCGCTGCCCGGGGGGACATCGCGCGGCTGAAGACGAGTATAGCGGTCTCCGCCGTCCCGCGTGTGACGTGCCCGCAGCGCCCGCCGAACCCGGCTAGGAGTACCGCGCCGCAATCGCCCGCGCGGTGGCGGAGTCCGGGCCCGGCTGCGGCACGAACAGCGCCTCCCGGTAATACCGGAGCTCCTGCACGCTCTCCTTGATGTCCGCCAGCGCCCGGTGCCCGCCGTGCTTGCCCGGGGAGGCGAAGTAGACCCGGGGGTACCAGCGCCGAGCCAGCTCCTTGATGCTGGACACGTCGACCATCCGGTAATGCAGGTAGGCGTCGAGTTCGGGCATGTCGCGGGCGATGAACCAGCGGTCGGTGGCGATCGAGTTGCCGCACAGCGGCACCTTCCTGGCCTCGCTGACGTGCCCGCGCACGTAGCCGAGCACGAGCTCGGCCGCCTCGGCCACGGCGATCCC
>DASQRM010000066.1:0-27923 GCA_035642895.1 Streptosporangiaceae bacterium
AATCACCTCAGCCGTCACCGGCACCTCCTGTGTCGGTCATCCGGAAATCGAGATGCGCGGGGAGTGCGGCGCCCGGATGCAGCCCGTCCCAGACCTCACCGAGGACCGTGTCTCCCTCGGCGAGATCCTCGACGACCAGCGACTCCATGATCTCGGAGGCACGCTCGCGCTCCCCCTCGGCCAGCCGCGCCCGGGCCTCCAGCAGCCGGGTCCGGCCGTGTTCGCGCATGGCAGGGTCCAGGGCCGCGATGGCGTCCAGGCAGTCACCTGGCCGTCCGGCGGCGAGCAGCCGCTCGAGTTGCTCCACGGCCAGCCCGCGGCAGTCCGGTCGGAGCCGCCGCGCCCGCGCGTACAGGTCGCACGCGCGATCATCATCGGCCAGCAGCGCCAGCCCTCGCAGCGCCCACGAGTTCTCGCGGGCGGCCAGGCTCGCGTCGTACTGCTCGGCGGCGCGGCCTGGCTCGCCCCGCACGTGGGCGTTCACCGCGCGGGCCAGGTGCACCCACTCGGAGTCCGGCGCCTCCTCGAGGACGGCGCGCCAGCGGTCGGAGACCGGGGGCACCGGCAGCCGGCGGGCCGATTTCGCGAGTCCCTTGGCGTCATCGTCGAGCAGGTGGCGTGCCGGGAGGCTGTCGTCGTCGACCGGCGGGAACAGCAGGGCCCGGGTCGGTACGGCCTCCGGACGGGCCCGGAGCCTGAGCTCGACATGACCCCAGCCGGACCCGGTGCTCACCTGCTCGGCGACCGCGGCATCGGCCACCTCTGTGAGCCAGCGCTCGTGGATGGCCTCGAGGTGATCGGGGTCCGTCGCCTCATGCACGGCTGCCTGCGCGGCCGCGCACGCCTCGGCATATCCGCCCGCCACCGCTCCCGGGTCCAGGTCGACGCCACCGAACGCCTCGGTCCACGACACGCTCGTCCCGCCAGCCAGCCGGTCATGCTCGAGCTGCGTCGGGCACCATCCCGCCTGGATCTCGGCATACCTCGCGCCCGGACCGCAGAGCCACTCCTGCCACCGCGAGCCGGCCGGACCGTTCCCCCACAGGAACAGCTTCCGGCCCCGCAGCCCGCGCGTCGACGTCTGGGCGAAGCCACCGCCGTCGGGCTCGACGGACACGATGTGCCGACCGCGCTGCCCCTGCAGGTCGTAGAAGTAGTCGGCGGGCGACCTGGAGGCCATCGGGTGGCTGATGTCGACGTCCGCGCGATCCGGGTACGGGACAGGCACCCGGGTCAGGGCGCCGGTGTACTCGGTGCGCCAGGCGGCGTCCGCCGTGGTCAGCACGCGGGTCCCCGGCGATTCGGGCACCGCGATGTTGGTCCAGTAGTAGAGCGGCTTCTCCTCCGGGTCCGGGTTGATCACCCGGGTCGAGGCGTACAACCGGTCCGACCCTGGGAGCAGGGAAAGGTCGACCTGCAGCACCAGGTCACGGGTCCGCTCCCACTCCCACAGCCGCAGGACGTCACCGTCCGGACCAGCAACCACAGCGGCGTGCATCGGCCGGCACGACAGCGTCGTGTGGCCGGTCGAGCCGAGATTCCACTCGATGCCCCCGGCGAACCAGGCATCGGTCAGCCCGAAGTTCGCGAAATGCAGCACCGGATTGCGGAACAGCAGCTCACGCCCACGGGCGTCGTCGTGCAACGACCAGACCCGGCCGCCGAGCGTCGGTAGCACGGTCGCGCGCAGCACCCCGTTTTCGAGCACGTACGCCGGGAGCTCGACCTCGCGCAGCGACCGGTCGTAGTCCTCCTGCAGGGGGTACGGGAGAGGGCTCTCTAGCCTGCCGTAGGCAACCCGCTCGAGCATGTCCGGCGTGGCACCCGGGCCGACGTCGGGGTAGGGCAGCTCCCGCAGCCGGGTGAACCGGGGCAACGGGCTCGCGGGACCGAGGGTCGCCGCCGGCACGGTCAAGGCGGTGCGGCGTACCGTCGCCGCCGAGGAGGGCACGGAGGGACCGCTGGTCTGCATCTCTGATTCTCCGCTCTCGCGCCGTATCACCGCGCGTGTTTCGGTTCAGTGCCCGGCCCGTGCCGGCGCACCGTGCCGCAGCCCGCCACCGTTGGAGGTGCCGTCGTCACGCACCGAACCAATTACCCCGACCAGCCGCGGAGCCTGGCCCGTTCCATCATCCTGGACTCGTGAATGACGACGACGGGCTCGCACTCGCCCTCGACGTCGGCGGCACGACCATCAAGGCGGGCGACCGGGGCGGCGTGATCGGTGCCGCGCTCCTGGCTCGCGACGGATGGGCCCCTGAGTCATGACCGCGCTGGCGCTGGCCGGGCGGCTCGTGACGACCGCCGGGATCCTGGACGGGGGCGTGCTCGAGGTCCGCCTCGATGGCACGATCGGATACGTCGGCCCGGCGTCCGGCTGGTCGGGCCCGGTCCCCGAGCCGGTCGACACGGTCGCGCCCGGGTATGTCGACATCCACTGCCACGGCGGGGGAAGCCACACCGTCACCTCGCGTGACCCGGCCGAGGTCGCCGCGGCCGCAGCGCACCACCTGTCCCGCGGCACCACCACGATGCTGGCCAGTCTGGTGAGCGCGCCGGCCCCCGAGCTCGTCGCCGCGATCGCCGCGATCGCCTCGGTCGCGGCGACTGGGTCACCGGTCGTCGGGTGCCACGTCGAGGGGCCCTTCCTGGACCCGGCGCACCGGGGCGCACACGACCCCGCCCACCTGCGCCTACCCGGGTCCGACGAGCTCGCCACCTGGCTGGCGGCCGGCGTCGACGACGCCGGCCGTCCGAGGGTCCGGATGGTGACGCTCGCCCCGGAGCTGCCCGGTGCTGCCGCGGCCGGCGAGCTCCTTGAGCGCTCCGGGATCGTGGTGGGCCTTGGCCACACCGGCGCCGACGCACGCGGCTTCGGCGAGGCCCTGCGGTCACTGCGCAGACCCCTGGTCACCCATCTGTTCAACGGCATGGAGCCCCTGCATCATCGCCAGCCGGGCCCGGTTGCCGCCTCCCTGGATGCGCTGGCCCGCGGGGCGACGCACGTGGAGCTCATCGCGGACGGCGTGCACCTCGCCGACGAGACGGTGCACCTGGTGTTCGCGGTGGACCCCGGGCGGCACGTCGTACTCGTCAGTGACGCGATGGTGGCCGCCGGGATGCCGGACGGCGACTTCGAGCTCGGGTCCGTACGGGTGCGGGTCGCGGACGGCCGGGCGTGGACGCGCACCGAGCCGCCATCGCTCGCGGGAGGCACTTCGCACGCCGCCGACCTGGTCCGCCGCTGCGTGGTGCAGGCCGGCGTCGATCCCGTCGCCGCGGTGGCCGCGGCCACCTCCACCCCCGCCGCCCTGCTCGGCCTGGACGACCGGGGCAGCCTGGCGACCGGTCTGCGCGCCGACCTCGTGGTACTCGACCGCGACTGGCGGGTCCGCCGGGTGATGTGCGGGGGCGACTGGGTCCGATGAGCGTCAGGGTCCACCGCAACCCGGCCTACTGGTCGATCCGGCAGGCTGGATGCGAAATTGTAATGAAAGTTTCCTATTAGCTCCGTGCCTGGCGCCCGGGGCCTGGGCGGCGCGTCCCGGCCGCCGGCGCGCCGACGGCCGGGATTTTGCGGAAACTTCACCGGGGTGAGAAGGCGTGGTCCCCGGGCCGGTCTTGCCGGTCGCGGCCTGGCCCCGCTGAGCTGACCGGAAATAGCCCGCGAAGCCCTCGCTGACCAGTAAGTTCGTGGTGGCCCACGGCATAGTGCAGGGGGCGCGGCCATGGTGGGCCGCAGTGCGAGGGTTGTCGCGAGTGCTCAGATTGACGCGATGGCGGCCATATGGACTGGTTGCATCCGCTATTGGCCGGGATGTTCATCCGGTAACATCTGGTGGCGGTCGCGGGCGGCCGCTTCGTGCACGCTGAGCCCGCCGGGGAATAATGATCCTGGCCCCTGCCCAGAACACGGCTCAGCGCGTTTCACAATTCCAGTGCGATTCATCACTTTCGCAGTGTGGTCATCGGGGCGGCGCTGTGCGCAGGTTGCTGTGGGGTTCAGGCACGTAGGGCTGAGGGAGCTAACCAGCAGTGAGCGGAACGATGGCGAGGCCGGCCGCAGGCGGGCCGCCCGGAGAATCGCGCAGTGATGCGGCGGAAGGCCAGGACCAGGGCCGGAGAGGCTGGCTGACCCCGATCAGCGTGGCCATCGGGGTCTGCACTTTGCTGGCCCTGGCGCTCCGGCTGCTGCTGCTGTCCCGTCCTGGCTACCTGCTGGGGGTGACCGAGTACGACGACGGCCCCTACTTCGGCAGCGCCGTCAACCTGATCCACGGCTTCCTGCCATACGGCTCGTTCGTGCTGGTGCAGCCGCCCGGGATCACCCTGCTGATGGTGCCGTCCGCGCTGCTGTCCGAGGCCATCGGGACGGCCCATGCGATGGCGACCGGCCGGATCCTCACCACCCTGGCCAGCTGTGCGGGTGTGGTCCTGGTCGGGCTGCTGATCCGGCACCGGGGCCTGCTCACGGTGATCGTGGGCTGCGGGATCGTCGCGGTCTACCCGGACAGCGTGTCCACCGCCCGTACCGTGCTGGTCGAGCCCTGGCTGGTGCTGTTCTGCCTGCTCGGGGCCCTGGCCCTGTTCGACCGCGATCACCTGACCAGCAGCAGGAAGCGGCTCTTCTGGGGTGGCCTCGCATTCGGTTTCGCGGGCTGCATCGAGGTATGGGCGATCTTCCCGGTCATCGTGCTCCTGGTCATGCTCCTCCCGCAGTTCAGGCGGGCCGCCGTGTACGCCGGCGGGGTCGCGGTCGGTTTCCTGGTCCCCACCCTCCCGTTCGCGGCCCTGGCGCCCAAGCGCTTCTACCAGAGCCTGTATGTCGCCCAGGTGGCCCCCCGCGCCGGGTCGACGCGGGTCCCGCTGCCCGCCCGGCTGAGTCACATGCTGGGGATCAGCACCCTCCATCTGCCCGCCCACCCGCGCACGGTCATCCTGATCGCCACGGCGGTGCTCGTCATCGTGGTAGCCGCGATCATCGCCGTGGCCTGGGTCCGGCTGCGCCAGGCTCCGCCCGCGCTGGACTGGTTCGCCCTGGGCACCACCGCCGTGGTGGTGGTCATGTTCATGTGGCCGGACCAGTTCCACTACCATTTCGCCGCGTTCCTGGCGCCGTTCTTCGCCATGTCCATCGCGCTGCCCCTGTCCCGCCTGCTGCAGGCGTTCGGCCAGGGCACCGGCTGGGTGCCCGGCGATGACGGGCGGCAGTGGTGGAAGCCGGCCGCGGTCGTGGCCGCCCTGGTGGTCGTCGTGCTGGCCATGGATCAGGCCAGCTACGAATCCCATCTCCAGCTGCGCCTGGCCCCGGTGGCCGCGCAGATCGAAAAGATCATCCCGAAGGGCGCGTGCGTCGCCACCGACCAGGCGTCCTACCTGCTGATGGCCAACCGGTTCAGCCCGGACCAGCGGAACTGCCCGCACATGCTGGACGGGCTCGGCAGCGATCTCGGCTTCTCCAACGGGCTCAAGCCGTCCACCGGCGCGGGCAAGGTCCCGGCCGTGCAGGCCATGTGGTGGGATGAGTTCACCCGCGCCCAGTTCGTCTGGCTGTCGTACAACCAGGCCCGCCGGGTCGCCTGGTACAAGCAGCTGACGGCCTACTTCAACGCCAACTTCGTGCCGGTCTACAAGCACGGCTGGCACGACACGCTGTGGGCGCGCAAAGGCACCCCGACCGGCTGACCAGGACCCGCCGCGAATTCCTGCGGCCCAGGGGAGTTCCGGGTCAGTGCTGCGGCGGATAGCCGGTGTAGTTCTCGGCCAGCGAGGCCGCGGCCGCCCGTGACGTGGTGACGTAGCGGAGCTGGGCCAGTTGCAACTCGGCGTCCATCGGGTCCGCGCCGGGCGTGGCGTGCAGCATGGTGGTCATCCACCAGGAGAAGTGGGTGCGCCGCCAGACCCGGTCCAGGCAGTCGGCGGTGTAGGAGTCGGCCCGGCGGGGGTCGCCGCGCAGCAACTCCTCCAGGGCGCGGGCCAGCACCGCGACGTCCCCGAGGGCCAGGTTGAGTCCCTTGGCGCCGGTGGGCGGCACGATGTGCGCGGCGTCCCCGGCCAGGAACAGCCGCCCGTGCCGCATCGGGGCGCTGACGAAGCTGCGCATCGGGGTGATGCCCTTGTCCAGGATCGGGCCTTCCTTGAGCTCCCAGCCGGGCACCGCGAAGCGCCGCTGCAGCTCGGCCCAGATCCGGTCATCCGGCCACGCGCTGATCTCCTCATCCGGGGCGACTTGCAGGTAGAGCCGGCTGACCAGCGGGCTCCGCAGGCTGTGCAGCGCGAACCCGCCCGGGTGATGAGCGTAGATCAGCTCATCGGTGGATGGCGGGACGTCGGCGAGGATGCCCAGCCAGGCGTAGGGGTACTCGCGTTCCCAGACGGTCAGCAGCCCGGCCGGGACTGTCGGCCGGCAGATCCCGTGGAACCCGTCGCAGCCGGCGATCGCGTCACACGTGACCTCGTGCCGGGTCCCGTCCGCGCTGGTGTACCGGAGTACCGGGCGCCTGGTGTCCAGGTCGTCCACCTCGGTGCCGGTCACGTCGAACTCCACCTGGCCGCCGGCCGCCACCCGGGCCTCGATGAGGTCCTTCACCACCTCGGTCTGCGCGTACACGGTGACGGTCCGCCCGGTCAGGTCGCGGAAGTCGATGTGGTGCCGCTGGCCGCTGAACTGGAGGTAGATTCCCCCGTGCTCCAGCCCGTCGCGGTCCAGGCGCCCGGCCAGCCCGGCCTCGCGGAGCAGCGTGACGCTGCCGTCCTCCAGTACGCCGGCCCGCTGGCGGGCCTCGCAGTAGGCCCGGCTCCGGTCTTCGACCAGCACCGAGTCGATGCCGCGCAGCGCCAGCAGATGGGAGAGCAGCAGGCCGGCCGGTCCCGCCCCGACGATTCCGATCTGGGTGCGCGTGCGCGCGGGTGCGGACGGCATCTAGAACGGGTAGGGCGCGATCTCGCTGCGCATGGTGATCCAGCGGGTATCGGTGAACGCGTCGAGGTTGGCGGTGCCCCCGAACCGGGCGCCGGTGCCCGACGCGCCGACGCCGCCGAACGGGGTGTTCGGCGCGTCGTCCACGGTCTGGTCGTTGATGTGCACGATGCCGGTCGGGATCTTCCGGGCCAGGTCCAGGCCGCGCAGCACATCCTTGGTAAGGATGCCCAGCGACAGCCCGTACTCGGTGTCGGCGGCGAGCTTGGCCGCCTCGTCCGCGGTGGAGAAACGGATGACCGGGGCTACCGGGCCGAACACCTCGCTGGCGTAGGCGGGCATGGCGGGTGCGACCTCGGCCAGCACGGTGGGCTGGTAGAACAGGCCCTCGTAGGTGCCGCCCGCGGCCAGCCGGGCGCCCGCGTCCACGCTGGCGGTGACCAGGCCGTGGACCTTGTCCCGCTGCCGCTCGTCGATGAGGGGGCCCAGCGCGACCTGGCCGCTGGCCGGATCGCCCACCGGCAGATGGCTGGCCTTGCCCGCCAGCGCCGCGACGTAATCGTCATAGATTGCGTCCTGGACGAGGTGACGGCCGGTGGTCATGCAGATCTGGCCCTGGTGCAGGAACGAGCCCCAGGCGCCGGCCGCTGCGGCCGCATCCAGGTCGGCATCATCCAGCACGATCAGGGCGGAGTTGCCGCCCAGTTCCAGGTGCACCCGCTTGAGATGCTGGCCGGCCAGGGCCCCCACGTGGCGGCCGACCGAGGTGGAACCGGTGAACGAGATCACCCGGACCTGCGGGTCGGTGATCAGCGTCTCCCCAGCGTCCGGGCCGCCCGGCAGCACGTGCAGCACGCCCTCGGGCAGCCCGGCCTCCTCGAAGACCCGGGCCAGCACCACCCCGCCGCACACCGCGGTGCGCGGGTCCGGCTTCAGCACCACCGCGTTGCCGAGCGCGAGCGCCGGGGCCACCGAGCGGATGGCCAGGATCTGCGGGAAGTTGAACGGGGAGATGACCCCGACCACCCCGGCCGGGACCCGCTCGGCCCAGCTGAGGTGCGGTGACTCGGTGGGCAGCAGCTCACCGTAGGGGCGCGAGGGCAGGGTGGCGGCCTCGTAGATCTCCTCGGTGGCCACGTGCGTCTCGAACTGCGCCGCGGGCCCGATCTTGCCCCCCTCGCGGATGCTCCAGCCCTCGATCTCCTCGGCGTGCGCCTTCCAGATGTCACCCGCCCGCCGCAGGATGGCGGACCGTTCCGTGTGCGGGAGCGCGGCCCAGGCCGGCTGGGCCGCGGCCGCAGCCGTGGCGGCGGCGGCGATGTCGGCGGGCGAGGCGATGCCGACCCGGCCGAGTTCCGCTCCGTTGGCCGGCTCAGTGACCGGGGCCTCGCCTCCGGAGAGCGCCTTCCAGCCGCCGCTGAATGCCTTGCCCCGCCACGTCGCCTCGTCGAGAAATGTCACGGGAACTCCTTGATCGCCGTTGACGGGAGTTGCCAGCAGGGCAGGATCCGCCCGGTGGGATGAGTGTGCGCTTTACGAACAGCAGTTCTATCGTCGAACATTGCGAATCTAGGGGATGAGGCGTCGCAGTGTCAACGAGCCCCCGGCGGTGCTAGCCCGGGCATTGAGCGGTGCTACCTCGGACGTTGAGCTGTACGAAGATGGCCGCGCATGCTACCCCTGTCCCATGAGCGACTACGGGCCAGCAGAGCCGGCGGGCATGGCGGACGATGACGCGGTGACCGCGGTCGTCGAGCGCGCCCACTCCGATCAGGTTTCCCTCGTCCGGTTCCTGTACGCCGATCATGGCGGGATCATCCGCGGCAAGGCCGCGTCGGCGACCATGCTGCCCGCCCGGCTGCGGACCGGGATCGGGCACACGGTCGCCATGATGGCCATGTCCATGCTGGATTCCCTGCAGCCGGTGGACGGGATGGGGCCGGTCGGGGAGGTCCGCATCATGCCCGATCCATCCACGTATGTGGCCCTCCCGTACTCGCCCGGAGCCGGGGCGATGCTGGCCGACCTGGTCCAGCCGGGCGGTGAGCCCTGGGACGGCTGCTCGCGCACCTTCCTCAAGCGGGCCATCGCGGAACTGGCCACCGAGGGGTACGCGGTCCACGCGTCCTTCGAGCCCGAGTTCACCCTGGGCCGCCGGGAAACCCCTCCGGACGGCGGCCCGGACCGGCTCGTCCCGGTGGATGACAGCCTCTGCTACTCCTCGACCGGGTTCGCGCTGGCCCACGACTTCACCATGGACCTGCTGGGCGCCCTGCAGGAGCAGGGGCTGGAGGTGGAGCACTACTACCCGGAACTCGGCCACGGCCAGCAGGAGATGACGATCCGGCACGCTCCCGCTCTCCGCGCGGCCGATAACCACGTGCTGTACCGGGAGACCGTTCGCGGGGTCGCGTTCCGCCGCGGGCTGTGGGCCAGCCTGGCCCCCAAGCCCGTACCCGACCAGGCCGGTAACGGCACCCACCTGCACGTGTCGCTGACTGACCTCGGGCCGGATGGCCAGCCGGGGGAGCGCCCGGTGTTCTACGACCCGGAGGACCGGTACCTGCTGTCCGCCACCGGTTATCACTTCATCGGCGGGCTGCTCGCCCATCTGCCCGCCCTGGTGGCGCTGACCTGCGCCAGCGTCAACTCCTACCGCCGCCTGGCCCCGCAGATGTGGAGCAGTGCCTACACGATCTGGGGCATGGACAACCGCG
This sequence comes from Streptosporangiaceae bacterium, assembly GCA_035642895.1. GTDB lineage: Bacteria > Actinomycetota > Actinomycetes > Streptosporangiales > Streptosporangiaceae > RYN-230. The sequence continues at coordinate 9,637 of DASQRM010000066.1, forward strand.
AGGCCGCGGTGCGCATCTGCTCGCCGATGCTCGGCGACCCGGGGGGCTCGGTGAACCTGGAGCTCAAGCCGTCGGATTCGAGTGCTAACCCCTATCTGGCCCTGGGGGCCGTGATCCACGCGGGCCTGGACGGCATCCGGCGCAAGCTCGACCCCGGCGAGGCCGTGAACGTGGACCCGGCCACGCTCAGCGACGCCGAGCGGCAGGCCGCGGGCGCGCGCCGGCTGCCGGACTCCCTGGATTCGGCGCTGAACGCTCTGGCCGCGGATGACCTGCTGATGGAGGCGCTGGGGCCGCTGCGCCGCACCGCGTACCTGGCGGTAAAGCGCTCCGAGGCCGCCGCGTTCGCCGACGCCGACGTGGCCTGGGAGTGCTTCGAGCACTTCACCAAGATCTGAATCGGGCTCCCGGGAGCCAGCCCGGCCGCGGTGATCGCCAGCCCGTCGTGGCCGGTTACCGTCCCCTCTGGCCGGGGAACCGGCATGAACATCCGGTGAGGTTCGCGCTCGCAGGTCCGCTCGCGCCTTCAGGCGGGCCGCATGACGACGAACATGCCCCGGCCCGGGACGGACCGGATTAGCCCTTCGTCGCGGAGCACATCGAACGCCCGCATGACCGAGGCCGTCCGCAGGGACGGCGCCAAAACTCACATCCTGGTGGCGACGACACTGCCATCGCTCGCGTCAAAGATGATGCTTGCGGGCTGGCCCCCGCAGATCCTGACGGGCCAGGCGCCAGCCCTTTCTGACGAGGACTCGAAACGCCGCGTGTTCTGGTGTGCCCGCGACGTCGCATAATGCCCCCATGGTGCTGAGACGCTCAGGACGACCAGGTGGCTGACCTCGACCCGGCCGGGCCGGACCTGCTGGGGTCCGGGATCGGCGCGCTCGCCCTGGTGGACCATCACGTGCACCCAGCCCTCGAGGCCGAGACGGACGCGGCCGAGTTCGAGGCGCTGCTTACCGAGTCGGACCGGCCGCTGCCGCCCGGGCTGACCCAGTTCGACTCCCAGCTGGGGATGGCGGTCCGCCGCTGGTGCGCGCCGGTCCTGGACCTCGAGCCGTTCGCGTCGCCCGATGACTACCTGGCCCGGCGGGCCGCGCTGGGCCCGGCCGAGGTCACCCGGCGGCTGCTGCGGGCCAGCGGAACCGGGCATTTCCTGCTCGACACCGGCTACGTGCGGCCGGGCCTGCTCGACGTGGCCGGGATGGCGGAGGCGGCTGGCGTCCCGGCCGGCGAGGTCGTCCGCCTGGAGTCCGTGGCCGACCAGGCCGTGCTGGCGGGCGACGGCAGCGCGGCCGGGTTCGCGGGCCGCTTCGCGGAGGACCTGGCCCGCCAGGCCGCCGCGGCGGCTGGCCTGAAGAGCATCGTCGGCTACCGCTTCGGCCTTGACTTCGATCCGGAGCCGCCCGCCGCCAGCGAGGTGACCGCGGCGGCGGGCCGCTGGCTGGCGCAGATCGAGGCGACCGGCCGGGTCCGGGTCGAGGACCCGGTGCTGCTGCGCCACCTGCTGTGGACCGGCCTGGACCTGGGGCTGCCGCTCCAGCTGCACACCGGGTTCGGGGATCCGGACGCCGACCTGCGCCGCTGCGACCCGCTGTTGCTGCGCGGCTTCCTGCAGCGCGCCGAGCCCGCCGGGGTGCCGGTCATGCTGCTGCACTGCTACCCGTACCACCGCGGGGCCGGCTACCTGGCCCAGGCATACCCGCACGTCTACCTGGATGTCGGGCTGGCCATCAACTACACCGGCGCCCGGGCGGCGGCCGTGGTCGCCGAGTCGCTGGAGCTGGCCCCGTTCGGCAAGCTGCTGTTCTCCTCCGACGCCTGGGGACCGGCGGAGCTGCACTACCTGGGCGCGTTGCTGTGGCGCCGGGCCACCGCGCGGGTGCTCGGGGAATGGGTGGCCGACGGCGACTGGAGCCAGGCCGACGCGCTGCGGGTCGCGGAGATGGTCGGCGCGGGCAACGCCCGCCGCGTGTACCGCCTCTAGCCGGCCGGCCTGACGAGTAGCCGGCCTGGCGAGCAGCCGGCCGACGTCGGGGCGCGCATCTTCGAGGCCAGGATCCCGCTGTCCCGGCACGCCTGCCCGGAGGAGATCGCCCGCTCGGTGCGCTACCTGGCCAGCTCGGACAGTTCGTTCGTGACCGGCGCGGCGCTGCCAGTAGACGGCGGCATGCACATCTGACCGCCGATGAACTCCCGGTAGCCCATGAACTCCCGGTAGCACAGTGAAATCGATTGTGCCGGGGATGTGATGTGCGTCACGGCTGACCGGACGACATGTCATGCTATGCCCGACATGTCACGAGTGGCATGGGGGCCGGACAGGCTCTCACAGGGGGCTGAGTCAGATGGTGCACGTTGACAACTTCACCTACGGCTTGGTCACACCGGTGCTCGGCTACGTGATGTCCAGCCTGGGCTGCTTCCTCGGCCTGCGCTGCACCACCCGGGCCCGGGCCTCACACGGCGCGCAACGGGCCCGCTGGCTGCTGCTGGCCGCGGTGTCTGTCGCGACCACCGGGATCTGGGTGATGCATTTCGTGGCCATGCTGGGATTCACCATCCCCGGCCAGACCATCACGTACAACGTGCCGGTGACCATCGCGTCCATGCTGATCGCCGTGGTGGTGGTGGGCATCGGGCTGCTCATCGTCGGCTTCGGCAGTGCGGGCTGGCGTAACCTGCTGCTCGGCGGGGTAATCATCGGGATCGGCGTGGCGAGCATGCATTACATCGGGATGGCCGCGATGCGGATGCCGGACACGGTCCGCTACGACAACGCGCTGGTCGTTCTCTCCGTGGTTATCGCGGCGGTGGCCGGGACGGCCGCGCTGTGGGCCGCGCTCCGGCTGGCCACCGTGTGGTCCACCCTCGCCGCGTCACTGATCATGGGCGTGGCGGTGAGCGGGATGCACTACACCGGCATGGCCGCCATGCACGTGTACGGCACCCAGGACACCGGGATGCTGGCCAGCATGTCGGGTGGCGTCAGCGCCCAGGTATTCCTGCTGCCACTCATCGTCGGGATCAGCCTGCTCGCGTTCGCCCTGACCGTGGTCATCTCCCTGTCGCCGACCGAGGCGGAGATGCGCGAGGACGCTGCGCTCATGGCCTACCTGTCCACCCCGCCGCGGGAGCGGCCCGTGGGGGCGCACCGGCCCGCCCAGTCGGGCGAGGACCCTGGCGATCCCGATGCCGGCCGCTGGTTCCGGCCGGGTCGCTAGGAACGCGCCTCAGCCCGCCGGCGCCTCAGCCTGCCGGCGGCTCAGCCTGCCGGCGGCTCAGCCCGCCGGCGGGTGCGCTCGCGGACTTGCCGCACCCGTTCGGGCCGTGACCGCCGCGGGACTGCCGGTGACCGCGGGATGCGCATCTGACGGGCCCATTTGCCCGATGTGAGCCTTCTCACTTCCGACCCGTGTTACGCGTAGGTAACGACTGCAATCGATAGCATCCCGGACTGCAAGGGTGAATGGCGTACGGGCTGGGCCGGGGCAGGGGTTCCCGGCCGGGAGGGGAGGCCCGCTTCTGATGGTGCATGTCAACAACTTCACCTACGGCCCGGTGACGCCGGTGCTCGGCTTCGTGATGTCCAGCCTGGGCTGCTTCCTCGGCCTGCGCTGCACCACCCGGGCCCGGGCCTCGCATGGCGCGCCGCGGGTCCGGTGGCTGTTGCTGGCCGCGGTGTCGATCGCGACCACCGGCATCTGGGTCATGCACTTCGTGGCCATGCTGGGATTCACCATTCCCGGCCAGACCATCACCTACAGCGTGCCGGTCACCGTGCTGTCCATGCTCATCGCCATCGTGGTCGTGGGCATCGGGCTGCTCATCGTCGGCTTCGGCAGCTCACGCTGGCGGACGCTGCTGCTCGGCGGGGTAATCATCGGGATCGGGGTGGCCAGCATGCACTACATCGGGATGGCCGCGATGAAGATGCCCGACACGGTCCGCTACAACAACATGCTGGTGGTCCTGTCCGTGGTCATCGCGGTGGTAGCCGGGACCGCCGCGCTCTGGGCCGCGCTCCGGCTGACCGCGGTATGGGCGACCCTGGTCGCGTCGCTGATCATGGGTGTCGCGGTCAGCGGGATGCATTACACCGGCATCGCGGCCATGCACGTCTACGGCACCCGGAATCCCGGCATGCTCGCCGCGATGTCGGGTGGGGTGAGCGGCCAGGCGTTCCTGCTTCCGTTGATCGTCGGGATCAGCCTGCTCGCGTTCGCCCTGACCGTGATCATCTCGCTGTCGCCGACCGAGGCGGAGATGCAGGAGGACGCGGCGCTCATGGCTCACCTGGCCGGCCGGCACGCGGCGCCGCCCGCAGGCACCCACCGGGCGGCGGGGCTGGCTGACGCGCCGCGCGGACCGGGGCAGCCGACGGCCGCGCCGGGCCAGTACGCGCCGGGGCAGTACGGGCCGGGCCAGTACGCGCCGCGGGAGGAACCCGACGAGCCCGACGCAGGCCGCTGGTTCCGCCCGCAGTCCTTAGGCGCCAGCTAGTCTGCAGGCGTGCCTGACCTGAAGCTCCTGGTCCTGAGCGCCCGTGACGTCCGCGACCTGCTGCCCTACGGGGAGTGCGCCGACCTGGTCGCCGGCGCGCTGGCCGCCCTGGCCCGGGGCGAGGTCTACCAGCCGCTGCGGACCATGGTCCAGCCGCCCGCGCCGGAAGGGTCGCCCGCGCCGGGGCTGATGGCGCTGATGCCGTCGATCCGGTCCGGCCCGGCGCGATCCGGCCCCATCCGGCCAGGCCCGATGCGAGCCGCCCCGATGCGATCCGAGAGCGACGCGGCGTACAGCCTCAAGGCGATCTGCGTCTTTCCCGGTAACCCGGCCCTCGGCAAGGACGCTCACCAGGGGGTCGTGCTGCTGTCCAGCCCGGACACCGGGGAGCCGCAGGCGGTGATCAACGCGTCCGCGCTGACCGAGATCCGCACCGCGGCGGCCTCCGTGGTGGCCACCCGGCTGCTGGCCCGGGCGGACGCCAGCGAGCTGGCCATCATCGGCACCGGAGTGCAGGCCCGCGCGCACGCGATCGCCCTGGCCCAGGACTACGCGGCCCGGGGCCGGCCGCTGGCCGCGATCCGCATCGCGGGCCGCACCCCAGGCCGCGCGGCGCGGGTGGCGGGGGAGCTCACTGCCGCGGCCGGGATGCCCGTGACGGCCTGCGGCTCGGCGGCCGAGGCCGTGACCGGCGCCGGCCTCGTGGTGACCGCCACCTCGTCGGCCACCCCCGTGCTGGAACTGGCCTGGCTGGCGGAGGGCGCGCACATTAACGCGGTGGGCGCGTGCCTGCCACACCAGAGGGAACTCGACTCGGCCACCATGGCCGCCGCCGCCGTGTTCGCCGACAGCCGGGAATCGGCACTGGCAGAATCGGGTGACGTGCGGCTGGCCATCGCGGAGCAAGCCGTCTCACCTGCGCATATCCGGGCGGAAATCGGGGAATTGCTGTCCGGGACGGCACCTGGCCGGGTGAGTGACGGGGAGATCACCGTCTTCGAGTCGCTGGGACTGGCGGCCGAGGACCTGGCGGCGGCCCAGGGTGTATACCGGAACGCGGCCAGAGCCGGGGCCGGGACCTGGGTGGACTTCTGAGCGCAGCGGGGCGCTCAGGGCCTGGCCCGCCCACACGGGGAGGCACGCTGCGGAGCGATGAGTCGCTGCGCTCGACTTCGTCCTAAGCCTGGCAGGCCGGCTGAATGGGGGACGTCTGGTGACAACGGTGATCGCGGTGGTCGCCGCCTTGCTCGCGGCGTTCTGCTTCGCCGTGGCCGCCCTCGTCCAGCAGACCGTGGCCCGGGCGACCGGAGCGGACGCGGCCATGCACCCCCGGCTGCTGCTGGACCTGGCCCGCCAGCCGCGCTGGCTGGCCGGGATCGGCCTGGACGCGCTGTCGTTCCTCGTCCTGGCCCTCGCCCTGGCGTTCGGGCCGCTGGCCCTGGTCCAGCCGCTGGCCTCGCTGGACGTGCTGTTCGCGCTGCCGCTCATCGCCCGCCTGCAGGGACGCCGGCTCAGCCTGGGGGACGGGATCGGCGCGGTGACGGTGGCGGGCGGGATCGTGATCTTCCTGGCCGTGGCCCCGCCCACCGGCGGGATCAAGGCACCGAGCCTGGCCACCTGGGCCCCGGTATTCCTGGCGGCCGGGGCGCTCAGCGCGGTAACGGCCCTGGCCGGGCTGCGCGTCACCGGGAAGGCCCGGGTCATCTGGCTGGCCCTGGCCGCGGGGTCGGTCTTCGGGGTGCTGTCCGCACTGACCAAGGCCACCGTGGACGTGGTGGCCGTCCGCGGCGTGGGGGTCCTGCTCACCTGGGAACCGTGGGTGCTGCTGCTCTGCGGGGTCCTCGGCGCCCTGCTCGGGCAGAGCGCCTACAGCTCCGGGGCGCTGTCCCTCAGCCTGCCGGTGATCGACACCCTGGCGCCGATCGTCGCCGTGGTCATCGCGGCCACGGTGTTCGACGAGAAACTCGCCTCCTCGGCCTGGCAGCTCGGCGTGCAGCTGGCGGGCGGCGCGGTCGCGGTGGCGGGCATCGCCATGCTCAGCCGCTCGTCGATCGTGGCCGCCGAGACCGCAGGTGGCCGGGACCGCGCAGTGGCCCAGATGGGTACCGCGGCGCTAGAGGGGGACTGATTACCGCATACCGGTCCGCGCCGCGTAAGAATGACTCATGACCAAGCAGTCGAAGCCGGCGCCCCCCGGGGCCAAGCCGACCCCCACGGCACCGCCTTCTCCGCCAGGCTGGCGGCACTGGCTCTGGCCGATCGCGCTGCTGGCCACCCTGGTGCTGTTCCTGTTCCTGCCCCGGGTCACCGGCGTACCGACGGTTAACCTGACCTACTCGCAGTTCCTCAGCGACGTCACGGCCCACAAGGTCAAGACCTTCACGCTGGACAACAGCACGGGGAGCACCGCCCCCGCCACCGGCACGTTCACCAGTGGCAAGGCCTACACCACGGTGGTCCCGCTCCCGTTCGCCGGTACCCCGCTGGCCAGCACGCTTCAAACCGCCAAGGTCAACATCGACGCGGCGCCGCCGACTAACGGCTTCGGCACCACGCTGCTGTTCTGGATCATCTCGCTGCTGCCGCTCGTCATCGTCTTCTGGCTGATCCGGCGGATGTCCCGGGCCGGCGCGGCGGCCGGCCCGCTGGGCGGGATCATGGGCGTGGGCCGGGCCCGGGCCAAAGTTTTCGATGCCGAGCGCCCGCAGACCAAGTTCTCCGACGTGGCGGGCTACGAATCGCCGAAACGCGAGATCAGCGAGGTCGTCGACTTCCTGAAGCACCCGGAGCGGTACCGCCGGCTGGGCGCGGTCACGCCCCGCGGTGTGCTGATGGTCGGCCCGCCCGGAACGGGCAAGACGCTGATGGCCCGGGCGGTGGCCGGCGAGGCCGAGGTGCCGTTCATCTCGGTGACCGGGTCCAGCTTCGTGGAGCTGTTCGTCGGGGTCGGCGCGGCCCGGGTCCGCGACCTGTTCGCCGAAGCCCGCAAACGGGCCCCCTGCATCATCTTCATCGACGAGATCGACGCGATCGGCCAGCGCCGGGCGGGCTCCGGCGCCGTGGTCTCCAACGATGAGCGGGAGCAGACGCTCAACCAGCTGCTTTCCGAGATGGACGGCTTCGACGAGGCCCAGGGCATCGTGGTGCTTGGCGCCACTAACCGCCCCGAGGTCCTGGACCCGGCGCTGCTGCGGCCGGGCCGGTTCGACCGGCAGATCACCATCCCGCTGCCCAACCTCGCCGAGCGCGCGGCCATCCTGGCCGTGCACTGCCGGGGTAAGCGCCTGGACCCCGACGTCGACCTGGACGTGGTGGCCCGCGGCACCCCCGGCTTCTCCGGCGCCGACCTGGCCAACCTGGTCAACGAGGCGGCCATCAACGCGGTCCGGGCCGGCAAGGACTCCATCACGATGGCCAACTTCAGCGACGCCCGGGACCGGATCATACTGGGCAGCCGGGGCGACTCCAACCTGCTGCTGCCCGAGGAGAAGCGGGCGGTGGCCATCCACGAGTCCGGGCACGCCCTGGTCGCGGCGCTGTCCCCGCACGCGGACCCCGTGGCCAAGGTCACCGTCCTGCCGTCCGGCCAGGCGCTGGGCGTCACCGAGCAGCTGCCGCTGGTCGAGCACCACCTGTACGGGGAGGACTACCTGAACGAGTCGCTGGCCGTCCGGCTGGGCGGGCGCGCCGCCGAGCTGGTGGTCCTGGGCCAGGGCTCCACCGGAGCCTCTAACGACCTGGCGTCGGCCACTGAGCTCGCGATCAAGATGGTCCGGGAGTTCGGGTTGTCCAGCAAGCTCGGGCCGGTGGGCTACCCCGAGGGGGGATCGGTCTTCCTCGGCGGAGGCGGCGGTAACGGGCTGTCCAGCCGGCCGTTCTCCGAATCCACCCAGGCCGTCATCGACAGCGAGGTCTCGCGGCTGGTCCGGGAAGCGGAGCAGACCGCGGTCACGCTCATCCGCACCCATCAGCGTGATCTGGACCGGCTGGCTGAGCTGCTGGTGGAGAAGGAGACGGTAGACGGCGCCGAGGTGTACCGGCTGCTCGGCCTCTCCGTGCCGCAACACCAGCCGGAGGGCCAGGCCATCGCTCCGGGCCGGGCGGCCGCCGCTCCGGGCCGGGCGGCCGCTGCGGTGCCTAGCGCCGCGCCCAGCGCCAGCACGCCCAGCGCCGGGACGCACACCACCGGGCCGCACAGCGCGGGGTCGCAGAGCGCCGGGACACACAGCGCGAGCACGGCGCCCAACAGCGCCCGGCCTGAACAACCCCCGCCGGACGCGGCGGGGTGAGCGCTGGCGCGTGGCCGGCCGACCCGCTAGAGTCACGATCATGCGATCCAGCAACGCACCCCACCAGTGGTGGCGCCGCCGTTAGGCGGTTGCTGGTTCGCGCGTTCAGATAGCCAGAAGCGACCGTCCGGTAACGGCGGTCGCTTCGTGCGTGCGCCTGGTGCCGGCCGAAGACCCATGAGAAAGCAGGCGACCCAGGTGGATCCGCAGCGAGCCCAGCGGACGACATTCATTACCGCGGGTGGCGTCCACGTCACCCGCACCGCCGAGCCGTTCGACCCGGATATCCTCGCCGGCCTGACCAGGAGCGTCGACCAGCGGCGTGGCGGCGTGCTGAGTTCAGGCATGGAGTACCCGGGCCGGTACAGCCGCTGGCACCTGGCCTACGTGGACCCGTGCGCGGAGATCGTGGCCCGGGGCCGCCGGATCGCGGTCCGGGCCCTGAACGCCCGGGGCGAGGTGCTCCTCCCGGTGCTCGGCGACGCGCTGCGCCGGGCGGGCCAGCCGGTCCCGGGCTCTGCGGCCCGGGGCGCGCGCGAGATCGAGGTGGTCATCCCCGAACCCTCCGGGCTGGTCGCCGAGGAGGACCGGAGCCGCCGCCCGACCGTGTTCACGGCGCTGCGTGAGGTGATCGCCGCGTTCGCTGGTGACGATCCGCATCTTGGCCTGTACGGGGCGTTCGGTTACGACCTGGCCTTCCAGTTCGAGCCGGTCCGGTTCCGCCGTGACCGGCCCGCGGATCAGCGGGACCTGGTCCTGCACCTCCCGGACGAGTTGTACGCCCTGGACCGCAAGCGCGAATCGGCGATGGTCTACCGCTACGAGTTCTCGGCCGGGGGGATCAGCACCGGCGGGCTGCCCCGGCAGACGGCTCCGTCACCGGTCCGGGTGGCCAGCCCGGCGCCGGGTTTCGTTGCGGAAAAGAATTTCCGGGCTAAGCCGCAGCCGGGCGCGTTCGCGCAGGTCGTGGCCCAGGCCAAGGAGCGCTTTGCGCGCGGCGATCTGTTTGAGGTGGTGCCCAGCCACGTGTTCCGGGGCGAGTGCGACTCGCCGGCCGCCTTTTACGAGACCCTCCGGCAGGTAAATCCCGCTCCGTATGAGTTCTTCTTCAACCTGGGGGAAGGGGAGAGCCTGGTCGGCGCCTCGCCGGAGATGTATGTGCGGGTCAGCGGGGACCGGGTCGAGACGTGCCCGATCTCCGGCACGATCCGGCGTGGCGCCGACCCCCTGGGCGACGCCGAGAACATCCGCACGCTGCTCAACTCGGCCAAGGAAGAGTCCGAGCTGACCATGTGCACCGACGTGGACCGCAACGACAAGTCGCGGGTATGCCTGCCCGGCAGCGTCACCGTGATCGGCCGCCGCCAGATCGAGATGTACAGCCGCCTGATCCATACCGTGGACCACATCGAGGGGCGGCTGCGGCCCGGCCTGGACGCGCTGGACGCGTTCTTGTCGCACATGTGGGCGGTCACCGTGACCGGGGCGCCCAAGACCTGGGCCATGCAGTTCATCGAGGACCACGAGGACGCCCCGCGTTGCTGGTACGGGGGCGCGGTGGGGGTGATCGGCTTCGACGGCAGCATGAACACCGGCCTCACCCTGCGCACCGCCCATATCCGGGACGGCGTGGCGGCGGTCCGGGCGGGCGCGACCCTGCTGTTCGAGTGCGACCCGGAGGCGGAGGAGCGGGAGACCGAGCTGAAGTCGCGGGCGCTGCTGGAGACGCTCGCCCAGGCCCAGGCGGCGGTGCGGGCCGGGGATGCGGCGGAGCCGGGCCGCCCGGCGGCCCAGCAGGCTGAGCCGGCCCCGGCCGGGCCCGGCCGGGGCCTGCGGGTCCTGCTAGTGGATCACCAGGACTCGTTCGTGCACACGCTGGCCAGTTACTTCCGGCAGGAAGGCGCCGAGGTGGTCACGTTGCGGGCCGGTTTCCCGCCGTCCGGGCTCGATGATTACCGGCCCGACCTGGTGGTGCTGTCACCCGGCCCGGGGCAGCCCCGCGATTTCGGCTGTGACGCCCTGCTTGGCGAGCTTGACGCGCGGGGACTCCCCGCGTTCGGTGTCTGCCTCGGGCTGCAGGCCATGGTGGAGCACGCCGGGGGAGAACTGGGCCTGCTCGCCGAGCCCGCGCACGGCAAGCCGGGCCAGGTCCGGCGGACCGCCCCGGGTGGCCCGGGACTGCTCGCCGGGCTTCCGGACGAGTTCACCGCGGGCCGCTACCACTCCCTGCACGCGGTCCCCGGGCAGGTCAAGGGGGGCTTCGAGGTCACCGCCGTCACCCCGGACGGCGTGGTCATGGCCATCGAGGATGAGCAGGCAGGCCGGTGGGGGGTGCAGTTCCACCCGGAGTCGATCCTGTCGGCCTCGGGCCGCGCGGGCCATCAGGTCATCGGCAACCTGCTCCGGCTCTGCCAGGCCCGCGGTGAGGCAGCCCGCGGTCCGACGGCCTCTGGTTCAGCGGCCCGTGGTTCGGCGGCTGGTGTTCCCGGCTAGCCCGCTGCCTGCGCGGCCTGCTGCGCCGCCATCCGGCTGAGGTACCGGCGCTCGGGCACGCTGGTGGCCCGCCGCGCCGCCTCCCGGTAGGCCGACGCGGCCGGGCCGTGCTGGCCGGCCAGGCCGAGCAGGTGCGCGCGGGTGGCGAGCAGCCGGTGGTAGCCAGCCACCCGGCGGTCGGACTCCAGCTCAGCCAGCGCATCGAGTCCGGCGGCCGGCCCGCGCACCCGGGCTACCGCGACCACCCGGCTCAGGCTGCTCACCGGGTTCGGCGCCACCCGGTCAAGCAGGTCGTACAGGGCGAGGATCTGCGGCCAGTCGGTCGCGTCCACGTCCTTGGCCTCGTCGTGGACCGCGGCTATGGCGGCCTGCAGCTGGTAGGGCCCAACGGCCTTCCCCCCGGCGGCCAGCGCCCCGGTGACCAGCGCCACTCCTTCGGCGATGAGGGCCTGATCCCAGCGGCCGCGATCCTGTTCGGCGAGGGGGACCAGTTCCCCGCCCGGGCTGGTGCGCGCGGGTCGCCGGGCCTCGGTCAGCAACATCAGCGCGAGCAGCGCCGCCACCTCGGGATCATCGGGCAGCAGCCGGCGCAGCCAGCGGGCCAGCCGGATCGACTCACCGGACAGGTCCGGCCGGGTCAGCTGATCACCCTGGGTCGCCGCGTACCCCTCGTTGAAGATCAGGTAGAGCACATGCAGCACCGCGCGGAGCCGGTCGCCGCGCTCCGCCTCGCTGGCCGGCACCGACAGCGGCACATCGCTGGCCTTGATGGCCTGCTTGGCCCGGCTGATCCGCTGGGCCATGGTCGCCTCGGGGACGAGGAACGCCGCCGCGATCTGCGCGGTGGTCAGCCCGCCGACCGCGCGCAGGGTCAGCGCGATCTGGCTGGGCGCGGACAGGGCCGGGTGACAGCAGCCGAAGAGCAGGGCCAGCGAGTCGTCCCGATCCTGCCCCGGATCCGCGTCGGCGGCCGGGCTGAGCAGCTCGGACTGCGGGGTCGCCACCGCGACCTGGTCCTCTCGCCGGCGCCGGGACTGTTCGCTGCGCGCGGCGTCCATCAGCCGCCGGGCCGCTACGGTGATCAGCCAGCCCCGCGGGTTGTCCGGGGTCCCATCCCGGGGCCACTGCAGCGCGGCGGCCAGCAGGGCCTCCTGGGTCGCGTCCTCGCAGAGGTCGAAGTGCCCGAACCGGCGCAGCAGCGCCCCGAGGACCTGCGGCGCCAGTTCGCGCAGCAGGTCCCCGGGGTCACGGTCGGCGGTCATGGTGGCTCCGGCATCAGGGCTCCGGGCTGAGCGCGGTCAGGGGTTCGTGGGTGACTCGTGCAGGATCGGCCAGACCTCGGTCGGCTCCTGGTCGGCCCAGGGCATGTCGGCCGCGATCTGCTCGGCCCGCTCGGCGTTTTCGCAGTCCACCAGGTAGAGGCTGGCGATGTACTCCTTGGTCTCCAGGTACGGCCCGTCGGTGACCGCGGGTGCGCCGTCCTGCCGCCGGACCAGCCGGGCGTTCACCGCGTCAGCCAGGCCGTAGGCGCCGATCAGCTCGCCGGTATCGGAGTACTTGCGGTTGAACGCCTCCTGCTTGGCGATGGCCCCGGGCCACTCCTCAGCGAGGATCGAATCCCACTTCTCCTGGTTCCCGTAGATCAGCATCAGGTATTTCATCGTGGACATCCTTCCGGTCCGCGCACCCCGCTGGCGCGCTCTCATCGGTCAGTCGGAGCCGCCGCCGCGTCCTCTACATCGCCGTCCTCATCTTTCCCATCCTGGTGGGGGGCTGCCCCCGTGTCGGCAGGCACCGCTAGGGTGCGGAGCCATGAGAAGTGTCGAGCCTGAGGTGTTCCTGGTCGCGCAGCCCGCCATCGACTACGACCAGCTTGCCGCGTATCTGCGTGAGGTGGGCGGGGAGCAGTGGCTGGAGCGGCTCGACCGGGGCGACTTGCCTGCCGACGGGAGACAAGTCGACGGCGGGGAGCGAGCCGGAGGCGAGCAAGCCGCCGGAAGCAGAGCCAGCGACGCGCAGAACCTGGCCGAGTTCGCGGGCAAGATGTGCTACCGGGCCTGGGAGCCAGGACTGAACCCCAACGTCCGCCGGGTCCGCAACGATCACGAGGCCTATCTGCAGAACATCCTCAAGCAGGCGCACGGGTCGGTGCTGGAGCACGCCAGCTTCACGTTCGTGTTGCACAACGTAAGTCGTGTTTTTTCTCATGAACTTGTGCGGCACCGGCCCGGGACGGCGGTATCGCAGGAGTCGCTGAGGTTCGTCCGGCTGGACGAGATCCCGTTCTGGTTCCCGGACTGGGCCCGGGAGGACCCGGAGCTGATGAAGCGGGCCACGGCGCTGCTCGGCCAGATGGAGGAGTTCCAGCTCTGGATGGCGGAGCATTTCGGGCTGGACGACGAAGGCGTGCCGTTCCATGAGAAGAAGGAGAAGACGTCGTTCATGCGGCGGTTCGCGCCGGACGGGGTGGCCACCGGCATCGTCTGGACGGCGAACATCCGCACGCTGCGGCACACCATCGAGGCCCGGACCGATCCCGGGGCCGAGGAGGAGATCCGGCTCGTTTTCGGGAAGATCGCCGAGATCATGCGGGCCGAGGCGCCCGCCCTGTTCGCGGACTACGAGGTCCAGGACGGAGCCTGGGTGCCGAAATGGCGGAAGGTCTGAGTTAGCGGAAGGTCTGGTCCCGTTCAGACCGCTACCGGGTCTCGGCGTGGTCGTGCGGGTCGCAGTACAGGTGTTCGCCTGACGTCCGGTGGGCCAGCACCCGCAGGGTGGCCCGGACCATGCCGGGCGGGCCGCTGACGAACACGTCACAATCCTGCCAGCTGGCCTGGCGCCGGACTACCGCGTGTACCGGGCCATGCACGCCGTCGGCCCCCGGATCATAGGACAGCGCGGTGACCACCTCCAGCTGCGCGCACGCCGCCTCCAGCCGGGCCAGGTCAGGCAGGTCGTACAGATCGGGCCCGCGCCGGGCCCCGACGAACAGCCGGATCCGCCGGGCGGCCTGGCCGTCCGGCTGGGCGCCCAGCCCTTCGATGATCGCCTTCATGGGCGCGAAGCCGGTACCGCCGGCGATGCACAGGATGTCGCGGGCCGAGCTGTGCTCGACGACCATGCCGCCCCGGGCCGGGCCGAGAAGTATGGCGTCACCCACTCCCGTGTCGTGTACCAGCGCCGGGCTGACCTGCCCGCCCGGGATAGCGCGGACATGCAGGTCCAGCGTGCCGTCGGCCCGGGGGGCGTTGGCGATGGAGTACTTCCGCCAGACTCGCGGCCACCGCATGACCTGCACGCTCAGGTATTGGCCAGGCTGGTAGGTAAAGGGCTGGCCGGGCCGGACGGTCAGCACGGCCAGGTCGGGGCAGCGCCGTTCGTGCCGGATCACCTCCGCGACCCACCAGGGCGGCTCGGCCGCCGCGTCCTGGGCGGCCGCGGCCATCACCGAGCAGACATGGCTGATGGCCGCGTCCCAGGCGGCTGCGGTTTCGGTACTCCAGGACGGCCCGTTGAGCAGCCGCAGCGCGGTGGCCAGCGTCGTGCCGAAGACCTGGTAGTGCTCTTCCTGGACGCCGTACTTCCGGTGGTCGCGGCCCATCTGGGCCAGGTACTCGTGCAGCGACTGCGGGTTGTCCATGCTCCACACGCACCGGGCCAGCGCCGCGCTGAGCGCCCTGCGCTGCTCATCCATGGCTAGCGGGAACAGGGCGCGCAGTTGCGGGTTGGCGGTGAAGAGAAGGCTGTAAAAATAAGCCATCTCCCTATCGGCGGCTGGGCCGGCGTCCGTCAGACTTTGTTTCAGAATTGTGTAATCAGGCATGTCTGGCCGATCCCCGAATTCGGGGCTTTCTTTTCCGCTGCGACGCGCTGAGGTCGCGGCTGGGGGATCCGGGGTCGTGGTCTGATGTCCGGCGATCCGGGGCCGAGCGGGAGGAGTGATCTGCGGCTGAGCAGGAGGTTTGCCTGGAAGTGAGACGGCGGGCCGGACCGGGTTCGTCCCCGCCCGGCCACCATGCGGCGGCCCGGCTATGCCGGTGGCGCGATCTTGCGCTGGTTTCTCTTCTGGAATGTCCCCTCCTGATGTAATCGCCACGCCCAGGATTGTGGCATCCGTGCATGCTATCGACAAGTCATTCCGGTAAGCCCGGATCGGCCTGGCGGCGGCCGTTAATTTGGTGGTGCGAACTACTAAATAACGTAGTTACAGTAATAAGGAGGCTGGGCCCCGGGTCAGGCCCGGGCAAGCTACTCAGCCGTCATCAGAGAGGACGTTGCCGGCCCCCTGGGGTGTTTACTGATCTGGTGGCTGATGGGGCCGAGCGGGCGCTGGTTGCCCTGGTGGCTGGCGCCACCCGGGGCGCGGGGCGGGCGATCGCCGTCGAGCTGGCGCGGGCCGGATTCTACGTGTATGCGACAGGCCGCAGCGGCCGGGCCACTGGCCCTTCCGAGCTCGGCAGGCCGGAGACGATCGAAGAAACCGGTGACCTGATCCGTGCGGCTGGCGGGGCGGGCGCCGCACGAGTGGTTGATCACGAGGATCCCGGCCAGGTCGCCGCGCTGGTGGCAGCCATCGATGACGAGCGCGGCCGCCTCGACGTGCTGGTTAACGACATCTTCGGGGGCGACCGGTACATGCAGTGGGACAAGCCGTTGTGGGAGCACGACTGGCCGGGCGGGCTGCGGATGCTGCAAATGGGTGTGCATACCCACTTGATCACCTGCCAGGCGTCCATCCCGGTGATGCTGCGTACGGCCGCTTCGCAGGGCACCCGCGGCCTGGTGGTTGAGATGACCGACGGGACCTCGCAGGCCAACGCTGAGTTCCGCCGCAATGTCGGTTTCTACTACGACCTGGTGAAAGCCAGCGTCGGGCGGATCGTGACAGGGCTGGCCGCCGAACTTGAGCACCTGCCGGTGACGGCAGTCGGCGTGACCCCGGGCTGGCTGCGCTCGGAGAAGATGCTGGAGAACTTCGGTGTCACCGAGGCCAGCTGGCGTGAAGCCTGCGTGACGACTCCAGGTTTCGCGATCTCCGAGTCGCCGGCTTACGTCGCCCGGGGCGTGGCCGCGCTGGCCACGGCAGGTGATGCTGAGCGCTGGGCGGGCACGATCGTCAGCTCCCGCCAACTCGCCGATGCCTACGGCGTCACTGATACCGACGGCAGTAAGCCGGACTGCTGGGGCTACCTGGCGGCCTATGGCTGGGAACGGGAGGACGGCGAGGACATTGACCGGTTCCGCTGACTCAGGCACCAGGGATGACCGCAGCGATCCAGGCCGTGCAGGAGCGGATTCCGCGCCGAGCAACTCCCCGATCCGCACGGCGACGAAGACCAGGCCGGGCGCTGGCCCGCCGGGCACCTGGACGTCGCTCGGGATGTGATAGACGGCACAACCGGAGAATTACCCGGCGTCGTCGGCGCGCCGGGAAACCGGACGACCGGGCGTCGGGGCGGGAGTGCGCCGGTCCTACGATGATGCGATGACCTCAGCCGGGTACCTCCGCTTTCCCCATCTCCACGGTGACCTGCTCGCCTTTGTGGCCGAGGACGATGTGTGGCTGGCGCCGCTCGATGGCGGCCGGGCGTGGCGGCTGTCCGCGGACCGGGCCGAGGCGGCCAACCCGCGGTTTTCCCGCGATGGGAGCCGGGTGGCCTGGACCAGCTGGCGGGATGGGCCGGCCGAGGTCTATCTGGCCGGGGTGGATGGCGAGCGGGCCCGTCGGCTCACCTACTGGAGTGATCAGCTGGCCAAGGTGTGCGGCTGGACGCCAGGCGGCAAGGTGCTCGCGCTCAGCGCGAGCGGTCAGGCCTTCGAGCGGCAGGGGTGGGCGTACGAGGTTCCGGTGGATGGCGGCGCGCCGCAGCGGCTGCCCCTCGGCCCGGTCGCCGACCTGGCCCTGGAGGAAACCAGCCGGGCCCTGCTGAATGGCACCTGGGGACGCGACCCGGCCTACTGGAAGCGGTACCGGGGCGGTACCGCGGGCCGGTTGTGGACCTCGGCGGAGGGTGCCCCGTTCCAGCGCATCCTGGCTGAGGTCACCGGGCAGTTCACCAGCCCCATGCTGGTCGGTGACCGGCTGGCGTTCCTGTCCGATCACGAGGGCACGGGGAACGTGTACTCCTGCCGGCTGGACGGATCCGGCCTGCTCCGGCACACCGACCATGACGGCGGGTACGCCCGGCAGGCCAGCACCGACGGCACCCGGGTGATCTACCAGTGCCGCGGCGAGCTGTGGCTGCTGGATGACCTCACCCCGGACAGCATCCCCCGGCCGCTCAGCGTCAGCCTGGGGTCGGCGTCCACCGCGCTGGCGCCCCGCCTGATGTCGGCCGCGGACCACCTGGGCGACCTGTCCTGCGACTACACCGGCCTGGCCAGCGTGATCGAGGTCCGGGGCACGGTGCACTGGCTCACCCACCGCGACGGCCCGGCCCGGGCCCTGGCGGTCGACCCGGATGTGCGCGCCCGGATGCCCCGGGTGCTGGGCCGCGACGGCCAGGTCGTGTGGGTCAGCGACGCCGATGGCGTGGACGGCCTCGTGGTCGCCGCGGCCGAGGGCGCTGAGCCCGCCGTGGGGCCCGCCACGGAGGTGGCCACGCAAGAGGGCGCCGTGGAGGTCGCGCCGGCCGCCGGGCCGCGGCGGCTCGCCGCCGGGGAGCTGGGCCTGGTCCATGAACTGGCCGCCGCGCCCGACGGATCCACGGTGGCAGTGGCCTCCCGGGACGGGCGGCTGCTGGTGGTGGACATCGACTCCGGCGCGGCGCGCGAGCTGGCCCAGTCCCCGGACGGGGCCATGTCCGGACTGGCCTACTCCCCGGACTCGGCCTGGCTGACCTGGTCTCACCCGGGCCCCGAGCCGCTCAGCCGGATCCGGCTCGCCCGGCTGGCCGACGACGAGATCGCGGACGTGACCGACGGGCGGTTCGTCGATTCCGAGCCGGTCTTCACCGCCGAAGGCAAGTACCTGGCGTTCCTGTCGGCGCGCATCTTCGA
>DASQRM010000067.1:0-3194 GCA_035642895.1 Streptosporangiaceae bacterium
CGGGTCGGCGAATCCGGACTTGAGCGCCGGCGCGATGTCGGCGCCGGACAGCGCCGCGGTCCCGGCGCTGAGGGCCTCCGGGGCGTCTCCGCCTGCCTGCGGCGCCCCCGCGGCGGGCGGAGGGGTCGCCGGGGTCGGGGGGAACCACAGCGACGGCCAGTAGATGCCGGCAAAACCAGCTTTCCCGATGCCCGCCAGGCCGTGCGCCGCGTTGCGGATCATCGGGAACATCTGGTCATACAGCCCGCGCGCGCTGCCCGGGGCGGTGCCCCACCCGTGGCTGAAGGCGAATAGGTCGGTGATGCCCGCTCCAGCGACCTCGTTGAGGAAGTCGCCCTGGGCCGGTGCGGTCAGCTGGCCGTTCTCGTTGAATTGCAGGTCCCATACTGGTTCGCCGGTCGGGAGTTGGCGCATGGCTCTGGCCCTTTCTGTCAGACGTTGGCGAGCATCCGCATCAGGTCGACCAGGCCCGCGCCCTGGGCGAATCGTTCCCGGCCCAGATCGGTGGCGCTCTGCGTCAGCAGGGCCTTGACCTGCTGCGGCCGGCCGATGAACTCGGGGCGGGCGGACAGGAACCCGGCGATGACGCCGCAGACGTGCGGTGCCGCCATCGACGTGCCGGACTGCTCGGCATAGGTCGCCAGGCTCGCCGGGTCGGTGGCTCCGGCCGGCGGGTCCAGTCCCGCGGCGGCGCGAACCTCGCCGCTGGCCGCCGAGGCAATCCACTCACCGGGTGCCACCACATCGGGCTTCATCCGGCCATCCAGGGTCGGCCCCTTGCCGGAGGTCCAGGTGATGCCGAAGGCGTGCGGCGCCTCGCGGTGCGTCGATCCCACCGCGATGCAGTCCTGGGCGTGGGCCGGCTCGGTGATCGACCCCAGGATGGCCGCGGTATTCGCCGAGTCCCCCCGGGTCGTGCTGGCCCCGTAGTTACCCGCCGAGACCACCACCACGACACCGGAGGCCACCAGCTGGTTCACGGCCTGGCACAGTGGCGACTGGCCCGCGGCGTACTGGTCGGGCATCCACTCGCAGCCCAGGCTCATGTTGACCCCGTGCACGCGCAGCACCCCGGGGTCGACGTTGACTTCGGTGCGCAGATAGGTCAGGGCGCGGATGACGGCGCTGGAGGAGGTGACCCAGGTGCCCTGCGGGCTGCGCCGCATCACCTTCAGGCTGACCAGCTCACACGCCGGCGCCATGCCGGACAGCTTGCCGACGCGAGCCCGCTGGACGTATCCGGCGCCCGGCGGGTCCTTGGACTCCGCGACGTGCGGAGCCAAGCCGTCCGGTGAGCAGCCAGCGATGATGCCGGCCACGTGGGTGCCGTGCCCGCTCTCGTCGGACAAGGCCTGACCCGCACATGGGCCGCCGGGCGCGCCGGAAGCGATCGGCCCGGCGGGCGGCAGCGGGCCGACCGGATTGACCAGGTAGCTGAAATCCCGGTGCAATTGACTGGTCAGGCCCTGCGGCGGCACAGCTCCGCGGCCCTCCGCGGCCAGCTCCAGCGCGGAAAAGTGCGGATGGCAGGCGTCGATCCCGCTGTCGATAACGGCCCAGACGATGCCGTGGCCACGCGCGTCGTAGGAACGCCAGGCCGCATCGGCCTTCACTGTCGGCGCCGAACGGTCGATCTGCGGATGCAGGGTGTAATCCGGCCAGACCCGGAAGATGATCGCAGGGCGCTCGCTCTGGCGGGCGGACTGGCGGTCCTGGGTGACCATCTCCTGCACATCGGCCCGGGACATCACGCACTGGTAGAGCTTGGGCGCAACCAGCGCCAGCCCCGCCGGAACGGGCGGCTGTACGGGGTCGGGCGGCGAAGGCTCGGTCGGCCATGAGCCCCCAGCCCGCCCCGCGTAGTTGCCCCAAAGGGCATAGAACGCCTGCCGGACCGCGGCCAGCCCGCCCGGGTAGAGCACGTTGAGCTCGATCAGCATAGGAACTTGCTCGGCTGGGTCGACTTGAGCGGCTTCCTCGCCAGCCCCATCTCCCGGCGGCAGCTTGAGGTCTCCGACGATGACCGACCGGACGTGATTCTCAGCCTCGTACGTCATGGCCCCCCCGATCCCGATGTCAATATAGAGCGGGCCGGACGCAGAAAAATACCCTTCACGCGCATCGCTAACCCGGGGCGGGACTCGGGTTTCGCAGTCCACCCGTCCAGGTGTCGCCATGGCGAAGTCCCACCAGCAAGACCAGCGTCGGCCGGGGAGCTGACAGCCACTCACGCCCTCGCCCTCGATCAGTGCATGCGCCGGGCGGATCGCCGGGAGATCATCGGGGCATGCGCATTCTCGTCACCGGGCATCGCGGCAACGTTGGTGTCCCCGTCGCCGGGCATCTGGAGCGCCTCGGCCATGAGGTGATCGGATTTGACCGCGCGGACGGCATGGATCTTCTGGATCTCGCTGAGGTCAGGGATGCGGCGGCGGGCTGCGGTGCGGTGGTGCATCTCGGGGCGCTGGCGCATGACACGGCGGGCAGCCCGGAGCAGATCATGGCGGTTAACGTGCTCGGCACCTGGCATGTATTGCTGGCCGCCGAAGCCGCTGGCGTGACGCGGGTGATCCACTTCTCCAGCACCCAGGTCTTCGGGATTGCCGAGGGTGAGCGGTTTCCTGATTACTTCCCGGTGGATGACGTGCACCCGCGCCGTGCGACACGCGCCTACGGGCTGTCCAAGTGCCTGGCTGAAGATCTAAGCGCGGGTTTCACTGCCCGGACCGGGATCGCGAGTGTGTCGCTTCTCTTTCTCGGTCATCAGGGGCAGGTGCGCCAAGGCGGCGAAGCCGCCGTTGGTCGAGATGCCCACGTCGTCTTCCCCCGCGCCGCTGGCCAGCGCAGCCGTCGAGGTCCTGACCCGGACGCCGGCCCGGTTGTTACTCATGCGACAGCAGGAGATGACCGCGCGCTGGCCCGGTCGGTGGCGGGCCGGCCTGATAATGGCCGGGTGACCGTGTCCCCCTCGCCAGTGCCCGGGCCGCCTCTGGCCGGACGGATGCGCCGGCGCGACGAGATCCTCCGGACCGCCGCCGAACTGTTCGCGTCGGACGGGTACACGAACACCTCGATGCGTGAGGTCGCGGCGGCATCCGGGATCCTGGCCGGCAGCCTCTACCACCACTTCGAGTCCAAGGAAGCGATCGCGGTCGAGCTGGTCGAGAACTACTACGCCGACCTCGACGCCGCCG
>DASQRM010000068.1:0-34743 GCA_035642895.1 Streptosporangiaceae bacterium
GTGCGCGGTCGCCAGTTCCTCAGCCTCGGGCGCCAGTTCCGCGCCCCGGCCGAGGGCCAGGTCCGCCTCGATCCGGTCCTCGGTCGCAGCCAGCCGCAGTTCCTCCAGCCGGGCGACCGGGCCGGCGGCGAACGCGGCGTCATCGACGTCCACCAGCGCCGGGCCGCGCCACAGGTCCAGCGCTCCGCCCAGCCGCGCGGCGGCGGCTCCCGGGTCTCCGGCGGCCAGGGCCGCACGGCCCAGGCTGACCGCCCGCTCGAACTGGGTCGCATCCACGTCACCGGGATCCACAGCCAGCAGGTAACCGCCTGCGCGGTGCTCGATGATGCCGGGCCCCGCCGCGTGCCGCAGCCGCGACACCAGGGCCTGGAGGGCGTTGCCCGAGTCAGCCGGGGCGGCCTGGTCCGGGCCGTCCCCCGGCCACAGGTCCCCGGCCAGCCGGTCCGCAGCGACCGCGCGCCCCGGGTCCAGGGCCAGCCGGATCAGCAGCGCACGCAGCCGCGGGCCGCCCAGCCGCACGAGCTGCCCGGCTTCGTCCCGCACCTCCAGCGGGCCCAGGATCCCGATCCGCACCGTCTGCCTCCCGCATCCATTGTCCCCGTTCTGGTGCCTGCATGGGTGGTCGCGGGGGACGGGCCGTCCCGCAGGCCGGAATCAATGCCCGCGCCGGGGAGTTCACCGGGTATGGCTAAAGGGCACACGATTACCACGACCCCGGCGACCGCGCACGTCGTCGTCACCCTCGGCGGCGAGAAGATCGCCGAGACCGACCGGCCGGTGCTGCTGGACGAGACGGGCCTGCCGACCCGGTACTACCTGCCCCGCGAGGATGTGCGGACCGACCTGCTGCGGGCCACTGACCTGCACACGACGTGCCCATTCAAGGGTGAGGCGTCGTACTGGTCGGCCGAGGTCGGCGGTCAGGTCTTCACCGACCTGGTGTGGAGCTACGAGACGCCGATCCCGGAGGCCGAGCAGATCACCGGCCTGATGTGCTTCTACCCGGACCGCGTCGAGCTGACCGTGGACGGGCAGCAGGCCTGACCTGACCCGCAGGGCCGGCCGGCTGATCCCGGGACCGGCTAGCGGTAGGTCTCCGGGCGGCCGATGCGGACATCGACCCCCGGCGAGTAGTGCACCAGAGGCTCGCCGCGGGGTTGGGGGAGCCCGGCCGCGCTGATCAGGCTGTCGTCCACGGTCAGGGCTTCCGCCCGGTGCAGCGGCCACGGCGGGTGCTCGGCGCGGGCGAAGAACTGCCGTCCGCCCGGCGCGCTGAACAGCACCCACCGGGCGGTCAGGAAATGGTCCCGGTCACCGAGTTCGCCTGGCTGGTACGGCGCGCCACCACGGACCCGGACCTGGCTGATCGCCGTCCGCGGGCCAGGTATCCGCCGCTGGCAGGAATAGGCGACCTCCACGTCCCCGGCGGGCTGGGCCTGCGAGGTAAGCCGCATCGAGGACCAGAAGTAAGGCAGCCGGTAGCTGGCCCGGGCCACCGCGACCGCCCCGAGGCGCGCGGCGTCCAGCGACAGGAACCAGATGCCGGCCCGGCCCTCGCGGTCCCGCGCGTAGGTGCGCACGTTGGTCTCGCAGAAGTTGGAGACCCAGGGGACGCCCCGGTCTCCCGGCGTGTGCACCTGCATGAAGAACGGGACCAGGCCCACCCAGGCCACCCCGTCGAAGGTGTCCACGGTGAGGCCAGCCGGCAGCAGCCGCTGCACCGCGTCCGGGTCGTAGGCCCAGTGCAGGAACGTCAGCCGCTCCCACCGCTGCCGCATGACCGGCTTGTCCACGGTGAAGGGGCAGACCCCGGAGTAACCGGCCTGCCCACCCGCGGCCAGCTCCCCTGTGTCCATGTCCCCATCATCCGCCCCCGCCCCGGATCACCGCACGGCGGAGGTCAGGCGGCGTGCAGGTCCAGGACGCGGTCGCACCGCTCGGCCACCTCCGGGTCGTGCGTCGCCACCACCAGGGCGCCGCCGCCGGTGACCACATTGAAGATCCGGGCCAGCACCACGGCCCGGGCGGCCGGGTCGAGCTCGGCGGTCGGCTCGTCCGCGATCAGCAGCTTGGGCTTGAGGGACAGCGCGCGGGCCACGGCGACCCGCTGCTGCTGGCCGCCGGACAACTCCTCGACCAGCTGGTCCGCGTGCGCCTCCAGGCCTAGGTCGGCCAGGGCGGCCCGGGCGGCCCCCGGGGCCGCGGCCGCCGGCCGGCCGGCGGCCCGCAGCGCGACCTCGATGTTCTCCGCGGCGGTCAGCAGCGAGACCAGGCCGTAGCCTTGCAGCACCAGGGCCACGCCGCTGGCCGGCCCGGCGAACCCGGTGAGCGGCGCGCCGTCCAGGTACACCTCGCCGGCCGCGGGCCGGACCAGGCCCGCGATCACGGCGAGCAGGCTGGACTTGCCGGACCCGGACGGGCCGGTCACCGCCAGGCTCTCGCCCGGGTCCACGGTCACGTCCACGCCGGACAGGATCGTCTGGCCGTCCCGGATGTAGCGCAGCCCACGCGCGTCGAGCATGTCAGCCCCGTCCCCGGTCCGGCCGGTCACCGCGGGAGCCCCGCTCCAGGTCGACCCGCCGCAGTTCCACGCCGTCCGCGGTCGCCACCGCGCGGGCCAGCGACCCGGGTGGCAGCGAACCGTGCAGGATCTCATCCGGCAGCTGGACCGAGCCGTCCCGGGAGACCACGAGGTAGTCCTCACCCTGGTGCCCCTCGGCCCCCACCCGCCCGTCGCGGATCGTCACGGTCCGGCCAAGGGCGCTGCCGACGTCCGGGTCGTGGGTCACCACGACCACGGTGGTGCCCAGGTCCTCGTGGGCCGCGCGGATCAGGTCGACCACCGCCCCGGCGGATTCGTGGTCGAGCTGGCTGGTCGGCTCGTCGGCCAGCAGCAGGCGTGGCCCGTTGGCCAGTGCGACCGCGAGGGCGAGGCGTTGCTGCTCGCCGCCGGAGAGCCGGCCCGCGGTCCGCCGGGCGGCCGGGCCCAGCCCCACCGCGTCGAGCAGGCCCGCGGCGCGGCGCCGCTTGACCGCCCGGGAGCGGCGGGTCGGGCCCTGCGCGAACAGGACGTTGCCCAGGGCGGTCTCGTTCTGCAGCAGGTTGCGACCCGGGTTCTGGAGCACCACGCCGACGTCCCGCAGCCGCATGTCCGCGGCGGACCGGCCGGTCAGGTCGCCGACGCGCCGCCCGCACACCTCAACCACGCCGGCCGTGGGCCGCAGCAGGCCGGCCAGCAGCCACAGCAGCGTGGACTTCCCGGCCCCCGACGGGCCGAGCAGCGCGAGCGTGTCTCCCTCGGCCACGGCGAGATCCACTCCGCGCAGCGCGGTGATCTCCTCGCCCGGGTCGCCGTACACCTGGACCAGGCCCTCGCAGCGCACCATGACGCCGCCGTGGCCGTCACGCTCGGCCGGGGCCGGGGCCGGGCCGGCCGCGTCACCCGCGAAGCTTCCCCCGGGGCTGCTCATGTCGGAGTCTCCCGCAGCTGGTCCAGGCTGACGCTGCGGATCAGCAGCAGGCCGGCCGTGCCCGCGGCGGCGGCCAGCAGCACGATCGCCGCCCCGAGCAGCACGACCAGCGGTGCCGCGGACGGCACGTAGGACAGCGGCAGGGCCGGCGTGGTCACGAACTCCGGCACGGTGCGCAGCGCCAGCACCGCGGCGAGCAGGCCGGCCCCGATCCCGATGAAGACACCGAACCCGAGCACCAGGGCCATCTCACTGAGCACGGCCCGGCGCAGGGTGCCGCGGTGCACCCCGGACGCCGTCAGCGCGGCGTACTCATAGCGGCGGCGCCGGGCTGACAGGTACAGCCCGAGGATCGCGGCACCCGCGGCCAGCAGGGCGGCGGCGGCCGCGTCGGCCAGGAACAGCACGCTGGCCAGGGCGGGTCCCTGCCGGGCGAATCCCGCGGCCACGGACCCGGCGCTCCGCACCGACAGGATCCGCAGGCCCGCCGCTTTCAGCCGGGGCTCGACGATGCCCTGGGCCCCGGGCGCGAGCCAGACCTCCTGGCTGGCGTCCGGGAAGTTCTCCCCGGCCGCGAGCTCGGCGTAGCGGCGGTCCACGATGACGCCGCTGCGCAGGGTGCTGGGTACCACCCTCGCCGCGGCGATCACCCGGAAGTCGAGTGCGCTGCCGTCCAGTCCTATCCCCGACGCGAGGCGCTGCCCGGGGCTGAGCATCGCGCCGGAGATCACCGCGGGCAGCGGATACGGCCGGTTGGCGGACAGCAGCATCGCTCCCTGGTGCGGCCGCCCGGCGAATTTCCAGGTCAGCCCGGCCGCGGATGCGCTCAGCCGATCGGGCGGGTCATCGACGCGCCCGGGCCGCCACCGGCCCACCGCGGACAGCAGCCCGGCGCCCGCCGGAACCCAGCCGGAGTTTCCGCGTACCTGCACCCCGGTGATGGTGATCGACCCGCTCACCGGGCTCTGCAGCGCCTGCGGCGGCGGGCTGAGATCGAGATCCCGCAGCACGCAGGGGCAGCCGGTCAGCGAGCCGGTGAGGGTGACCGGGCCGTGCGCCGGCAAGGCGCCCAGGCTGACGGGCGAAGCCCCGGTGGTCACGTCGGCGAACAGCAAAGACCCGGCCGGGGAGAGCCCGTCCACGTGCACGGTAATGCGGACCGCGCTGCCCCGCAGGGCCACCGCGGCCGGTGCGGGCGGGGCCAGCTTCCGGGCCAGTTCGCTGATCGGCTCGCGGGCGAAGCCGGGCCGCCACGCCGCGACCCGGGCGAACCGCTGCGGATCCACCGCCAGCACGGTCAGCCCGGCGGTGCCGCTGGACGTGCTGGTGTAGCGGTCCACGGCGGCGGCTCTGCGGCCTCCCGGATCGGCCCGGTCCACGATGGCCCCGAGGTTCCGGCCGGGCGGTACACCCACCGTGAGCACCGCCGGCGCGCCGACCTCAGCGGCCGCGACCAGGTGCTCGTTGCTGCGGCCGACGGTCCAGGCCGTCACGGCGAACGTGCTGAGCGCGAAGGCCGTGGCCAGCACGATCGTGGTCCGGGTGCCGCCGGGACGCCGGGCCACGTGCCGGAGCGCGAGGAACAGGCCGAGGCCGCCGCGGGTGCCGGTCCGGGCGAAAGCCGCCCGGCAGGCCAGGGGCAGCAGCCGGGACGCGATCACGGCCACGGCCAGGCCCAGCAACCCGGGGACGAGCAGCCCGAGCACGCCACGGCGCGCGGAGCCTATCTGCCCGCTCACCGCCAGTTCGAGCAGCCCGGCGGCCGCCCCGGTGGCCAGCACCGCGTCGACCACCCAGCCCCGCCCGACCGGGCTCCGGCCCGACCGGCGCCATTCCTCGACCACGGGACGTCGTAGCGTCCGCCGCGCCGCGAGCACTACGGCCAGCAAACCACCGGCGGTGGCCAGCGCGGCCGTGGCCCAGGCCAGCGGCGGCAGCACCACCGCGGTACCCGGGCGCAGCAGCACGCGGCAGAGCGCCGCCGTCGCACCCCAGCCGGCCAGGATCCCGGCGGGCAGAGCCACCGCGAGCAGCAGCACGGGCTCCGACATCCCGAACACGATGGTGCGCCAGCCGCCCCGGCCGCGCAGCTTGGCCAGGGACACCTCGTGCCCGCGCGCGTCGATGGCGTCGGTGACCGACAGGAACAGCAGCAGCAGGCAGGCGGCCAGCAGCTGCACGGTGATCAGCACCACCGGGATCTCCACCGCGCGCCAGCTGGCCTGCACGGCCTGGAGGGTGGCGGGGATGCCGGTGATCACCAGCACCTGCTGCTCCTGGAGCGCGGTGGACGTGCTGAAGGCGGTCATGGCCGAGGCCAGCTGCGGGACCTCACCGCCGGTGAGCCGGGATCCGTTCAGCAGGTCATCCACGACCGCGGTGCCCTGCTGCTGCGGGGGGCCCTGTTCCAGGGTGGCCCGCGGGGTGAAAAAGGCATCGATGGGGCTGATGGCCGAGAAATAGATCGAGCCCCGGCCGAACCAGTACCCGCGGCCCTGGTCGGGTGCCCGGTACAGCCCGGTGATCGTGAAGGCCGGCCAGCCGGCGAAGTGCACCCGCTGGCCGAGGTGCCAGCCGGTGAGAGCCGCCATCCTGCGGCTGACCAGTACCTGCCTCTGGGTGGCCGGGCACCGGCCGCTGACCCGGAGCTGGGTGCAGACACCGCTCCGCCAGACCAGCGGAATCGACGTCTGGTACTGCGGATAGGTCAGGGTGGTCTCGACCGCCTCGACGGGCGGGGCGAACAGCCCCCGACCGGCCAGGCGGCCCAGGCCATGGTCCAGCTGGCTGCGGACCGCGGGCGCCAGCTGGCCAATCAGGCCGGGGACCGCACCGGTCTCGTTGGCCTCGTAGCCGCGGCTGCTGAACCCGGCGCCGGCCACGGTGTCGCGCAGGATCGAGGTCCGGGCGGCCTGGTAGTAAATGGGCCCGGCGGCCGCCGCGGCGGTGGCCACCAGGGCCACGGCCAGGATCATCATCGTGGTCCCGCCCCGCTGCAGCATCCCGCGCATCACCGCGGCCAGCCGGATCATGGCAGCCACGCCACGGGAAATCCGAGCCCGCGCGCGACGGCGGGCGGCCCGCCGCCCGCGGGGGCGACGACCCATTCCGACCCGCTGCCCGCCGGGCACAGCACCGACCGGCCGTCCGGTGACCACACGCACGTGCCGTAGCGGCCGGCTGACGACGGGAGCGGGCTGGCGGAGACGCGGCCGCCCCCGGACCAGACGCTCAGCGCAGGTGCACCGCTGGTGCTGGCGCTCAGGTAGGCCAGCGCCCGGCCGGACACCGACCAGACCGGGACGCCCAGGGCGGGTCCCGTCCCGCCGCGGGCGCGCAGCGTGGTGATGATCCGGCCGGACCGGCTGAGGATCACCAGGCCGCCGTCCGACCCGCCCGCCGCGGGCCGGACGGTGACCGCGACCTCGGCCCCGCTGGGAGCGGGGTACACGGCGAGCGACACCGGGAGGCTGCGGGCCAGGCCCACGGCGTGGCTGAGGGCACCGGCCGTGGCCAGCACGGCCTGCGGGCGCCCGGCATCGCGCAGCACCACCCGGGCATCAGGGTGGCCCGTGAGCACCGCAGCTGACACACGGGGCGGCGCGCTCAGCGACGCGAACACCCCTTCGGCCGCTGGGTCCCCCGCCACCTGGTCGCCGGTGCCCAGCGACACCGAGCGGCCGGTGGCGATCGAGACCACCGAGATCGGGTTGCTATTCGAATAAGTAGGGTCCCCGTAGTCGCGGAGCATCACCACGGCCCGTTCATGGTCGGCGAACGGGTCCGGCAGTGCGACGGTGGTCAGGCTGCTGAGCTGGACCTTGGCCGGGTAGCTGGCCAGCTCGGGACCGGGGTGAACGCTGATCACCTGCCCGTTGAGCAAGGACAGGTAGTGGTTGTCCGGCGAGGCTCCCAGCGCATTACCGACGGCCCCGAGGCTGCTCGCCCGGGCCAGGTGGCTCCCGTCAGCGTTAGCCAGGGCCAGTTCGCCGGACCGGGTGACGAAGACGACCCGGCCGCCCGCCCGGACCGCCGGTCCCGCGGCCTGCGGGTGCCCCGGGCGGCCGGCTGCGGCCGGGCGGCCCGGGGCACCGGCGAAGACCGAGGGCAGCCAGCGGACCGCCGTCACCACCACCGCGACCCCGGCCAGCACGCACACGGGCACGAGTAGCCGCCGCCACCACGGCGGGGGCGGCGGCTCGGGATCGAGGGCGGGAAAGCGCCGCTGGGACACCCCGTCCCGCTGAAAACCCGCCACGCTCTGACCCTAAATGGCCTGCATCACGATGAGATCAAGACAGCTCAGCGCCCGGCCCGGGCGAAATCCAGTGCCTCCCGGGCCAGCGGCAGCCAGGCCAGCCCCGACTCCGGATCCAGGCTGAACCATTCCTTCATCGGCGTGCCCTTGTTCGCGTCGAAGCGCACCCCATCGCCGCCGGAGACCAGCGCGTCGACCCGCGGCGCCGGGAGCTTGACGACCAGCCGCCCGCGGACCAGCATCGCGAAGATCTTCTTCTCCCAGCGCAGCGCGCTGCGGCCGAAGCCGCTGCCGCCGCGCGGCGGCGTCACCCCGGCGCACCCGACCAGCTCATCGACCAGGTCCTCGAAGCGTCCCGCCGGCGCCTCAGGTTCCCCGGCCGCGTGCTCTCCAGTCACCGCACCAGGCTAAGGCCAGCGGCTGACATTCAGCCCTGGGCCAGCGGGCCGCGGCGCCGTGGCGGACACTAGGAGGATGCGCTATCTGGCCACCGGCACCGCCAAGCAGATTTCCAAGATCGGCCTGGGTACCTGGCAGTTCGGCTCGAAGGAATGGGGCTACGGCCAGCCGTACGCCGAGCAGGGAGCGCACGCGATCGTGCGCCGCGCCCTCGATCTGGGCGTGACCCTGTTCGACACCGCCGAGATCTACGGGTACGGGCGCAGCGAGCGGATCCTGGGCCAGGCCCTGGGCGAGGACCTGAGCTCGGTGTTCGTGGCCACGAAGATCTTCCCGGTGCTCCCGCTCGCGCCGGTGGTGGAGCAGCGCGCGGTGGCCAGCGCGAACCGGCTCGGCGCCCGGCACCTGGACCTGTACCAGATACACCAGCAGAATCCGGTCGTCAGGGACGGGCCGGCCATGCGCGGGATGCGGGCTCTGCAGCGGGTCGGGCTGGTCGGCGAGGTCGGGGTCAGCAACTACTCGCTGGACCGCTGGCGGGCCGCCGAGGCCGCGCTAGGCGGCCCGGTGCTCAGCAACCAGGTCCAGTACAGCCTCGTCGAACGGTCCCCCGAGCGTGACCTGCTGCCCTACGCCGAGGCCCAGGACCGGGTGATCATCGCGTACAGCCCGCTGGCCCAGGGCCTGCTGTCCGGCCGGTATCACCGCGACAACCTGCCCGCCAACCGGATCCGCGGCGCCAACCCGCTCTTCCTGCCCGAGAACATCGAACGGGCCGCCGGGCTGATCGGGGTGCTGCGCGGGGTAGCGGACGCGCACGGGGCCACCCCGGCCCAGATCGCGCTGGCCTGGGCCATCCGCAGCCCGGCCGTGACCGCGATCCCCGGCGCGTCCAGCGTCGAGCAACTGGAGAGCAACGTGGCCGCCGCCGACATCGAACTGAGCGACGAAGAAGACCAGGCCCTGCGGGCGGCGTCCGACAGCTTCCAGCCGATCACCGGCCGGGCGGCCCTCCCCGGCCTGCTCCGGGCCCGGCTCGGTCGCTGACCTGGCCCGCTGGATCAGCCCGCTGAACTGGCTGCCGGGCCGGCCGGGGCTAGCCCCGGCCGATGAACGGCATGGTGGTCGCGGTGATGGTGAGGAACTGCACGTTCGCGTCCAGTGGCAGCCCGGCCATGTAGAGCACCGCCGCGGCCACATGCTCCGCGCCGAATGTGGGCTCCGGGGCCAGCGAGCCGTCGGCCTGCAGCACCCCGTGGGCCATCCGCGCGGTCATCTCGGTGGCGGCGTTCCCGATGTCGATCTGCCCGCAGGCGATGCCGAACGCCCGGCCGTCCAGCGAGATCGATTTGGTCAGCCCGGTCATCGCGTGCTTGGTAGCCGTGTACGCGACGGTCCGGGGCCGGGGCACGTGGGCGGAAATGGACCCGTTGTTAATGATCCGGCCGCCCCGCGGGTCCTGCTCCTTCATCATCCGCACCGCCTGCTGCGCACAGAGGAACGCCCCGGTGAGGTTGGTATCGACCGCCCGCCGCCAGTCCGGCACCGAGATCTCATCCACCGCGCCGCCCGGGCCGAAGATCCCCGCGTTGTTCACCAGCAGGTCGACGCGTCCCCACCGGCCGCGCACGGTTTCGAACAGGCCCGCAACGGAACCCGGTTCGGTGACATCAGTCACCACGGGCAGCGCGGCGCGGGCGCCCGCGGGCAGCCCTGGCCCGGAGACGGCCTCGCGGAGCGCATCCTCCCGGCGGCCGGCCGCGGCCACCCGCCACCCGGCCCCGAGCAGCGCCCGGGCGATCTCCCGGCCCAGCCCCGACCCGGCCCCGGTGACCACGGCCACCCCGGTGGTGGTCATGCCGGTCCCGCCGGGGCCCACTGGTAGGGCGTGGTCCGGGCCAGGCACCGGAAGCCCAGCCGGCGCAGGATCGGCTCGCTGTCGGCGGAGGCGTCCACGGTCAGGTAGCGGTAGCCGCGGCGGGCGGCCAGCCCGGCCCGGTACGCGACCAGGGCGCGGTAGATGCCCCGTCCGCGCCAGGCGGGCAGCGTCCCGCCGCCCCACAGCCCGGCGAACTCCGAGCCCGGCGGGAAGTCCGCCCGGGCCGAGCAGACCGGCTCGTCCCCGGCCATGGCCAGCACCATGGCCACGCTCTGCGGGGCCTCGCGCAACTGAGCCAGCAGGTCCTGGCGCAGCCGGGACTCGTCCCGGCCGAAGACCTGTTCGTGGACACCGATGACCAGCCCCACGCCGGCTTCGGTGGTCACCTCCCGGAGGGTTACTCCCTCCGGGAGCGTGACGTCGGCCGGCACGTCCGGGACTTCCGCGACCATCACCGCCTCGTCCTCGTCCGGCAGGAACCCGGCCGCCGTGAGCCGGGCGCCCAGGTCAGAAGGCTGATCGTAGTCGTAGAGCTTCCATTCGAACGGCAGCCCGAGCGCGCCGAAATAGCGGACCTGCGCGGCGATGGCCGCGTCGGCCCCGGCCGGGCCGGCCAGGTCTGACCAGGTGATGCCGGACCAGCCGTGGCCGCCGGGCACGACCTGGCGGACGACCGCCCCGTCCGCCTCGGCGCAGGATCCTGGCGCGTCATCGCGGGTACGGCGGCGGACCTGCTCGTCGAACACAGCCCGCAGCTCAGCGTCATCCATCCCCGCAGATCACCATCCCGGACTCGGGTACGCAACTGGTTTGCGGACACGGGGTCAGCGTGGCGCCGTGCGATTCCGGAGCGCCTAGGCTGGGGAGATACCCGTCGCCGGGCGGGCGCCCGCCACGGGCGTCGCTGCGCAGGTGTCGCTGGATAGGGCCGCGGGCATGCGGCCGCGACGGTAGGAGTGGCCGCGGGTTACCCGGCCGCCGGAGGCAGGAGGTCGGCATGGCTGAGGCCGCGTCGGGACCGGAGAGTCCCGAAGACGACGCGAAGCGCAAGTTCCGCGAGGCGCTGGACCGCAAGCGCAGCAAGCAGGCGGACCTGAACGCGCGGCAGTCCGCGCGGGACGGCGGCAAGG
The DNA here is from genome assembly GCA_035642895.1 of Streptosporangiaceae bacterium. GTDB lineage: Bacteria > Actinomycetota > Actinomycetes > Streptosporangiales > Streptosporangiaceae > RYN-230. The sequence goes on from DASQRM010000068.1 coordinate 11,137, forward strand.
TACAGGGCGCCCATGGCCCGGCCCAGAGCAAGCGCGCGTTCCGCCGCAAGAGCGGTGGCTGAGGGCTCCTCGGCCCGCCCCCAGGAGGCCCGCCCGGTGCGGACGGCCCCGGTGGTACGGGCGGTCCGGTGACGGCCCGGCTGACCCCGCGACCTGGGGGACCGGCCCGGCTGCGGGCATTGCTGGAGTCCGGCGAGGCCATCGTGGCCCCGGGCGCGTTCGACCCGCTGGCCGCGCGACTGGTGGAAGAGGCCGGTTTCCCGGCCGTGTACATGACCGGGTTCGGCACGTCGGCGGCCCTGCTGGGCCGCCCGGATGTCGGTCTGCTGACCATGACCGAGATGGTGGATAACGCCCGCCGGATCGCAGACTGCGTGGACATCCCGGTGATCGCCGACGCGGACACCGGATACGGCAACCCGCTGAACGTGATCCGGACCGTCGGCGCCTACCAGGCGGCAGGCGTAGCCGCGATCCACCTCGAGGATCAGGTGGCCCCGAAGAAGTGCGGCCACATGGAGGGAAAGCTGGTCATCCCGGCCGGGGAGATGGCGCAGAAGATCCGGGCCGCGGTAGACGCCAGGACCCGGCCGGATTTCATGATCATCGCCCGGACCGACGCCCGGGCGGTGGAAGGCCTGGAGCGGGCCCTGGACCGGGCCCGGCTATACCGCGAGGCGGGCGCCGACGCCCTGTTCATCGAGGCCGTGACGTCGGAGGCCGAAGCCGCCGAAACCGCCCGGGCCTTCCCGGACGTGCCGCTGCTGTTCAACTGGGCCGAAGGCGGGAAGACCCCGCCGATCAGCCTGGACCGGCTGCGGGAACTGGGGTACCGGGTCATCATCTTCCCGATCAGCACGCTGCTCGCGGCGACCGCAGCGATGCGCCAGGTGCTCGCTGAGATCGCCCGGTCCGGAACGCCGGCCGGAGTCCTCGCTGACCTGCCGGCGTTCGGGGACTTCCTGGACTTCATCGGGCTGCCGGCGGTCCGCGATGCGGAGCAGCGGTACGGCTCCTAGCGCCGGCGGCCAGCGAGTTCCGACACGCAGAGCACTGCGTCGTCCGCGACGGGAGTGCCGTCCAGCAGGCGGGCCACGACTGCTCGCTAGCCGGCCCGGCAAACCCCCCGGTGTTTTGCCGCCTGCCCCGTGGGGGAGGCTGGGCCCGTGCACACGGCATTCGTTCTGGGCGGCGGCGGGATCCTCGGCGCGCACGAGGTGGGCATGCTCCGGGCCTTGTCCGAGGCGGGCATCCGGCCCGATGTGGTGGTGGGAACGTCGGTGGGCGCAATCAACGGCGCGCTGCTGGCCGCGGACCCGGCGGGAGCGGCCGCACGGCTGGCCGGCCTGTGGCAGGGCGACGAACTCCAGCAGGCGTTCAGCGAGAGCGTCTGGGGACGGCTGGCCCGGCTAGTTCGCTCCGGCACCCACCTGCATTCCCTCGAGCCGCTGGAGCGCATGCTGGACGGCGCGCTGCCCGGGAAGGATTTCGCCGATCTGGAGCTGCCGTTCCACTGTGTGGCCGCCTGCATCGAGCACGCCAGCGCTCGCTGGTTCACCGCCGGGCCGATCGTGCCCGCCGTGCTGGCCTCCTGCGCGGTGCCCGGGCTGCTGCCCCCGGTGGAAGTGGACGGCGAGCACTACTTCGACGGCGGGCTGGTCGATTCCATCCCGGTCGGCCGGGCCGTCGGCCTCGGGGCCAGCACGATCTATGTGCTGCACGTCGGTCGGATCGAACGCCCGCTGACCGTGCCGCGCCGCCCCTGGGAGGTAGGGCTGGTGGCGTTCGAGATCGCCCGCCGGCACCGGTTCCACGAGGAGATGTCCGCGCTGCCCAGCTCGGTAACGGTGCACGTGCTGCCCTCCGGAGGCGATCCGCGCCCGCCCGATCTTTCCCAGCTCAGGTACCGCGACAGGACTAAGGTCGGGGTGCGGATCGAGCAGGCTTACCTCGCGTCCGCGAGCTATCTCGCCAGGCTGGCCGGGAGCTGACCCGGTCACCGGGGACCGGAGGAGCCGGCATGGTCCCACCCAGACTGGTCCGCCGGATCGTGCTGGCGCCGCTGCTGATCGTGATCGCCGCAGCCGTAGTCGTGCTGTTCCCCCTGCTTGCCCTGCTCGCCGTGGCGTTCGGGCTGGCCCGGGGCTCCTGGCCGGGCCATCCACGGTCAGCAGAGCCGCGAGCAGCACCGGCCCCCGGGCAGGCCCGGGTCTCCCGGCTGGGCCGCCTGCGGGCTCTGCGGCTGCTCACCTTCGCACTCATCTGGCTGGTCGCGGAGACGGCTGCACTGTTTATGTGCCTGGCCCTGTGGATCACCAGCGGATTCGGTGGCCGGCTGCGGACCGAGCCGTACCAGAGCCGCCACTACGCGATCATGGACTGGTATCTGGGGCGGCTGTACGGTGCGGCGGTGCGCACCCTCGGCCTGCGGATCGAGGTCCACGAGCCGGAACTGACGGCCGGCGAGCAGAGCGCCCGGCTGGCCCGGCCCATCATCGTACTCAGCCGCCACGCCGGGCCCGGCGACTCGCTGCTGCTCGTGCATCACCTGCTCACCGTGTACCACCGGCGGCCCCGGATCGTCATGAAGGCCGCGCTGCAACTGGACCCGGGGCTGGACGTGGTCGCCCACCGGGTGCCCAACGTATTCATCTCCTCGCGGCGGGCCGGCGAGAAGATCTACACCGACCAGATCAGGCGGCTGGCCGCGGGCCTCGGCCACGACGGTGCACTCGTGATCTTCCCCGAAGGCGGTAACTGGACCCCTGGCCGGTGGCGGCGCGGCATCCGGCGACTGGAACGGCAGGGCCGGGCGGACCTGGCGGCCCGCGCCCGCGACATGCCGCACCTGCTGCCGCCCCGTACCGGCGGGGCCCTGGCCGCCCTCGCCGCGTGCCCCAGTGCCGACGTGATCTTCGTCGGGCACGCCGGGCTGGACCAGCTGGCCAGCGTGGCCGACGTCTGGCGGGCGCTGCCGATAGATCACATCGTCGAGGCCCGGTGGTGGCGGGTGCCCGCCGACGAGGTACCGCGCTCCGCCGATCATGAAGCCCAGGTGCAGTGGCTCTATGGCTGGTGGGCCCGGATCGACGCGTGGATCTCACAGAACACACCACAATCCGGCCCGCCTCCGCCTGGCACCCAGCCACCCGGTCCGCGCCCGGTGGACGAGACGCTCACCTAACCGGCCAGGCACGGCGACCCGCCAGGTAGGCGCCCAGAGCCCCGGCGCTGCCGCGAGCTGGCCACCACGAACTCCCCTGAAGATAATTCGCGCTCCGAGCGCTATTAGTAATGCCACCGTGACCGGAGCCACCCTTCCGCGACCCGCGCTCCAGGCGGTGCCCGATTGACCAGCGAAAACGGGCCAGGAACGGTGAATAGCCCGGCATCCTCGGCGCGGCTTGGTGCGGCGGCCAGTCGCGCAACAGCCGAGGGCGCCGCGATGTCAGCCCGGCGCGGCCGCCCGGCCGCCGCCGGGCGCAGGCCACCGGGGCGGCGTCGGCTATCGGCCTTTCAGGGCACCAGGCCGGCATCTTTTGCCAATTGTGCTAAGCGAAGTAGTTCCGGTGCTACGCTCCCCCGGAGCCATTATCCCTGGGCGCATGTTGCTGCCGGGGACATGCGGCGCAGGAGGCGCATGGTGCAGAGCCCAATCAACGGGGAATGCGACCTGAGGTGCCGTGGCTGACCGCCAGCGGCGACCCCGGACCCGGTCCATGCGGATCACGCTGGCGGGCCTGCTCGTCGTCCCTTTGGTCTCCCTGGTCGCGCTGTGGGCTTTCGCCGCGAGCATCACGCTCGGCAACGCGGTGCGCGAGCACAACTACAACCGGCTGGTTGCCCTCAGCGCGGCCCCGACCGACGCACTGGCGAACCAGGTGTCGCAGGAACGCCAGCAGACCTTCACCTGGCTGAGCACCGACCCACGCCCCCCGGAAGCACAGCTGGCCGCCACCCGGGATCGCACCAATGCCGCGGTCACGGCCTACCGCCGCCTCGTCCAGCAAACTCAGGGCCTGCGTCCGGCGTCGGCCGAGGCCGCCCAGGCCACCTTGATGACCCTGCTGTCCAGGCTGCCGACCATCCGGGCCTCGGTCCAGGCCGAGGTACTCAGCCCGGCCACCGCGTTCGGCGCCTACAGCAACATCATGACCGCCATCTTCGCCGTGTACGCCGCATCGGAGCAGGTCAACACCGATCTGTCGGTGGACAAGCAGACCGACGCCAGCCTCGACGCGGCCCAGGCCCTGGAGTTCGCCAGCCGCGAGGCGACGCTGGTCAGCGGGGCGTCGGCCGCGCACGGCCAGATGACCACCGGCGATCGCCACCTGTTCGCCAACGCGGTGACCAGCCAGCGCCTCCTGATCGCCAGCGCGCTGGGGGAGTTCGACGCGCAGCTCCGCGCCCCGTGGCAGCGTGCCTACACCTCGCCCGCCCATCAGAGGCTGGCGAGCCTGGAGAACCGGATCTCCGCGAGCATCGGCAGCCGGGCCGCCATCCCCGTGAACGTCAGGACCTGGCGGGCGGTCTCCCGCGCGTTCCTGGCCGAAGCGCAGAAGGCACAGCTCCAGGACGCCGTGCCGCTGGCCGCCATGGCGAGCAGCGTCAGTGACCGGCTGGTGCTCGAGGCCGCCCTGGCCGGCGGCGTCGGCCTGGTGGCCGTGCTGCTGTCCATCTTCGTGCTGCTGCGTTACGGCCGCCGGCTCAACGGCGAGCTGACCAGCTTGCACGACACGGCTCAGGGCATGGCCGATCGGCGGCTGCCCGGCGTGGTGGAACGGCTGCGCCAGGGGGAGCAGGTGGATGTGGACGCCGAGTCGCCGCCACCGCCGCCCGGGACTATCGCCGAGATCGCCAGGGTCGCGCGGGCCTTCGCCACCGTGCAGCGCACCGCGGTGGAGGCCGCGGTCGGCCAGGCCGACCTGCGGCGGGGAGTCAACCGGGTCTTCCTTAACCTTTCCCTGCGCAACCAGTCGCTGCTGCACCGCCAGCTGGGCATGCTCGACGCGATGGAACGGGCCACCAACGAGCCGGCCGCCCTGGGAGACCTGTTCCGCCTCGACCACCTGACCACCCGGATGCGCCGGCACGCGGAAAGCCTGATCATCCTGTCCGGCGCGACACCGGCCCGGGGATGGCGCGACCCGGTGCCCGTGATCGACGTGCTGCGGGCCGCGATCGCCGAGGTCGAGGACTACGTCCGGGTGGACGTGGCCAGCGACTCGCGAGACTCGGTGGTGGGCGGCGCGGTGAACGACGTGATCCACCTGGTCGCCGAGCTGGTCGAGAACGCCACCACGTTCTCCCCGCCCACCACCCGGATCGAGATCAGGGCCGACACCGTCGGCACCGGCTTCGCGGTGGAGATCGAGGATCGCGGGCTGGGCCTGCCCGCCGGCGAGCTGGCCGAGATCAACCAGCGCCTGGCCAGCCCGCCCGAGTTCGACCTGGCCAACAGTGATCAGCTCGGCCTGTTCGTGGTCGGCCAGCTCGCCGGCCGGCACGGCATCACGGTCTCGTTGCGGGACTCCCCGTACGGAGGCACCACGGCCATCGTGCTGATGCCGCACAGCCTGATCGTACGGGCCGACGAGGCAGCCCGGCCGGCCGGTACCGGGGCAGCTAATGCGGCCGGGGCCGCCGGCATCGCCCGGCCGCCGGCCCCGGCCAACGGCCGCGCCTTCCCGGCAGGCCACGATCGGGCGGGGACGCGCGAGCCGGGGGCCACCTTCAGCCTGACTGGGCGGCACCAGCCCGGCGCGACGTCACCGGAGACCGCGGCTGAGCCTGGGCCGGGCGTCTGGCTGCCGGCCCAGGCCCGGCTCAACCCGCAGGCCCCGGAGCAGGGCGGCGCCCCCTCCCAGCCGCCCTGGGAACCGGTCCCGCCCAGCCCGCCCGGCAAGTCGTCCGGCCCGACCTACCGGGGCCTGCCTCGGCGGGTCCGCCAGGCGAGCCTGGCCCCGCAGTTGCGCGAGCACGCCCGGACCCAGCCCCCCGCCGACCGGGCCGTGTCCGCGGATCTGCCGCTCCGCTCCCCGGAGGAGAACCGTGACCTGATGTCCTCGCTCCAGCACGGATGGCTGCGCGGGCGGGTGGACGACCTGGATGATCCGGGCGACGGCCTGGGCGACCGCCCTGGTCCGGCCGCAGATTCGAGCGACGGCGAGGGTCCTGGATGACCGAGGCAAGCACGGCGGGACAACTGAGCTGGCTGCTGGACAACCTGGTCACCAAGGTGGAGCACGTGCGGCAGGCGGTTCTGCTGTCCCAGGATGGACTCGTGGTCGCCACGTCGCGCAGTATGACCCGCGAGGATGGCGACCATCTGTCGGCCCTGGCCGCCGGAGTGCAGAGCCTGGCCCGCGGGGCCGGGCGTCATTTCGAGGGCGGGACCGTGCGGCAGACGATCATCGAGATGGAGTCGGCTTTCCTGTTCATCATGGCCGCAGGTCAGGGTACCTGCCTCGCCGTGGTCAGCACGGCCGAGGCCAACGTCGGGGTCATGGCCTACGAGATGGCCATGCTGGTGCGCCGGATGGGCAAGTACCTCACGGCCCCGCCGAGATTTCCCCACCACGAACCCGCGGCGGGGTGAATGGGCATGATCGCCCCGAAGGACGAGTGGCTCGACCGGGACGCAGGACCCGTGGTGCGGCCGTACGCTATGACCCGGGGCCGTACCGGGCCGGCGGCGGGAACATCACTGGGGATGATCGACGTTGTGGTGGCGGCGGGCGTCGAGTCCCCCGCCGGGGTCCGGATGAGCCCCGAGCAGCGCCGGATCCTGGCTCTGTGCCGGGAGCCGATGACGGTCGTCGACCTGGCGTCCGACATCGACCTACCGGTCGGCGTGGTCCGGGTGCTGCTCAGCGACCTGAGCCAGCACGGCATGATCCGGATCCTCGCGACACCCAGGGGGCCGGTAACCAACGAGCGGCTACTGAAGGACGTGCTCGATGGACTACACGCACTCTGACGGCGGGGCCGACCAGCCGGTCCCGCCGACCACCGCCAAGATCCTCATCGCCGGAGGATTCGGCGTGGGCAAGACCACCTTGGTGAGCGCGGTCAGCGAGATCCGGCCGTTGCGGACCGAGGAGACGCTCAGCGACCGGAGCGTCGGCGTCGACGACATCAGTGGCGTAGCCGGCAAGACCACGACCACCGTGGCGATGGACTTCGGCCGGATCACGTTCCGGTCTGACCTGTCCCTGTACCTGTTCGGCACGCCGGGCCAGGAACGGTTCTGGTTCATGTGGGACGAACTGGCCTACGGTGCGCTCGGAGCGGTGATCCTGGCTGACACCCGGCGCCTGGCCGACTGCTTCGCCTCGGTGGACTACTTCGAGCGGCACGGTACCTCGTTCGTGGTGGCGGTCAACTGCTTCGACGACGCCCCGCACTACGACACGGACGATGTCCGGATCGCGCTCGACCTCGATCCGGGTACGCCCGTGGTGCTCTGCGACGCGCGCGACCGGGAATCGGTCAAGAACGTGCTGATCACTCTGGTCCGGCACGTACTCACGAAGAGCAGTCCGGCCGCTGAATACCAGAGCGCCCCGCTGCCTGCCCGCTGATCCGTGCTAGCCGGTCCCTGGCCGGCTGCCCCCACGGGCCGGCGGAATCGCCGGCCGGGATTAACTGGCGACCCGGCGGCGTTATGCTGTATGGTCGCAGTAGGCGATGTCAATTCCGCCTATACGGTAAGCGTGCATGACAAGCCCGGCTAGGTCTTTCGACTAGCCGTTCCGGCTGACTCAACGACCCGCGAAAGGGTTTCTCCGGCTCCGTCTTCCCGGGACTAGGTCCAGGTCCAGGCGTAGAGCGACTCCGGTACCAGCGTAGTGAACGCGGGTTCCCGGATAGCCCTGGTGTCATGCACGTGTGCATTTCCGCGGCGCCGCCCGGCGCTTATCTTGGCGTACCCATTTGCGGGACGCCCCCAGAAAGGAATTCTCTTTATGACCGCAAGTACCACCCTTCCCCACACCGCGGCCCCGCCGCGGACCACCACCCCACAGCAGCGCCCATCGCGCAACCGGTCCGCGGCGTCTGGCCAGGCCCGTAACACCACCCGGCCGCCCTCAGCGGCCCCGGTCCGGGAAAGCCCCCCGCAGCCGGTGTCCGGCCTGCTGGACATCACCGACGGCCGGGCCTTCCTGCGCCGGGCCGGATACCAGCGCGGCCCGGACGACGTGTACCTGTCCCAGGCCCAGGTCCAGCAGTATGGCCTGCGCAAGGGCGATGCCGTGGAGGGCACCGCCCGGCCGCCCCAGCCCGGCAAATCGGCCGGCAAGTCCTCTGGCAACCGGGACCGGTCGTCAAATAACCGGGACCGGCTCGACAAGTACCCGGAGCTGGCCACGGTCACCGCCGTGAACGGCAGCGACCCCGAGCAGGCCGCGCAACGCCCTGAGTTCGCCAAGCTGACCCCGCTGCACCCGCAGGAACGGCTCCGCCTGGAGACCGGCTCCGCCCCCGGTTCGGCGACGGGCCGGATCATTGACCTGGTCGCCCCCATCGGCAAGGGGCAGCGCGGCCTCATCGTCTCGCCGCCGAAAGCCGGCAAGACCATGGTGCTGCAGGCCATCGCGGCCGCGGTGGCCGCCAACCACCCTGAGGTGCACCTGATGGTGGTGCTGGTTGGCGAGCGCCCCGAGGAAGTCACCGACCTGCGCCGCTCGGTGCACGGGGAGGTCGTCTACTCCACCTTCGACCAGTCCGCCGAGGAGCACATCCAGGTCGCCGAGCTCGCCATCGAGCGGGCCAAGCGGCTGGTCGAGCAGGGCCGCGACGTGGTCGTGCTGCTCGACTCGATCACCCGCCTCGGCCGGGCCTACAACCTCGCCGCGCCCGCCAGCAGCCGCATCCTGGCCGGTGGGGTGGCCGTAGGCGCCCTGTACCCGCCGCGGAAGTTCCTCGGTGCCGCCCGCAATGTGGAGGACGGCGGCTCGCTGACCCTGCTGTGCACGGCCCTGGTGGAGACCGGATCGCGGATGGACGACGTGTTCTTCGAGGAGTTCAAGGGCACGGGGAACATGGAGCTGCGGCTGCGCCGCGATCTCGCCGAGAAGCGCATCTTCCCCGCGATCGACGCGGCCCCCTCCAGCACCCGCCGCGACGACCTGCTCATGACCGCGGAAGAGCACGACGTGATGGCCAGGCTGCGCCGGGTCCTCGCCGAGCTCGACCCGCAGCAGGGCATCGAGCTGCTGCTGGACCGGACCCGCAACACCGCCTCCAACGCTGAGTTTCTGCGCCAGATCCAGCTCAGCGCCTGATCGGTGCTGGGTGAATCCGCCGTCCACGTTGATGGCGGCCCCGGTCACGAACCCGGATCCGGAACGCGCCGGTTCCCTCTTGACCCCGGACATGACGGCCTCTATCGTGACCCAAGTTGTTAGAGAAATTGTCGCCAATATTGGCGATCCGTCAACCTGGTCGGGTAGCCCATGCGTGTTGGCCTGCGGGTGACCGTGACGTGCTGAACTCAACGAAGCCGAGCGAGTGGGCCCGCCTGCTGGTGCGCGGTGCGTATGACCTGCACGTGCACGTGGAGCCCGACGTGATGCGCCGTCAGGTCACCGATCTCCAGCTGGCCCGCCGCTGCTGGGACGTGGGGCTGGCCGGGTTCGCCCTGAAGTCGCACTACGTGCCGACCGCGGAACGGGCCGCGGTCCTCAACGAGGCACTGGGGGGCGAAGTCCGGGTGCTCGGGGCGCTGACCCTGAACGCCTCGGTGGGCGGGCTGAACCCGGTCGCGGTCGAGATCGCGGCCCGCGAGGGCGCCCGGATCCTGTGGATGCCGACCCTGGACGCGGCCAACCACCGGGCCAAGCACGCCGACCTGCCTCCGGGTGCGACCCCGCCGATGTGGCTGGCTCTGCAGCGTGACCTGGACGCCCAGGGCGTCACGGTGCCCGTGGTGGATGTCCTCGACGACACCGGGCGGCCGCTCCCGGCCGCCCTGGAGGTGCTCCGGCTGGCCGCGCGCCACCAGCTTGTCGTGGCCACCGGCCACCTGTCCGCCTACGAGAGCCGCGTGATAGCCGAGGCCGCGTTCGAAGCCGGCGTCCGCCACGTCATCGCCACCCACCCCGAGTTCCCGCAGCAGGACATGAGCCGGGACGACCAGCTCGCCCTGGCCGGGCAGGGGGCCTTCCTGGAACGCTGCTTCACCACGCCGTTCACCGGCAAGTACGAGTGGGCCCGGATGGTCGACAGCATCCGGGCCACCGGCGCGGAGCGCACCATCATCACCACCGACCTGGGGCAGCCGCACAACCCCCCGGTGGAGGACGGGCTGCCGCTGATGGCGGACGCGCTGGCGGCGGCGGGATTCACCGACGAGGAGATCACCACGATGATCGTGTTCAACAGCCGGCTGCTGGCTGGCGCCGATCGCCCTAGCCCCGGCCAGCATGGGGACACCGCGTGACCACCACGGATGGATTCGGGCGGCTGCTCGTCGTGAGCGCCCACGCGGCTGACTTCGTGTGGCGGGCGGCCGGCTACATCGCCGTCGTCACCGCGGCCTTCGGGGAGGCCCACGTGGTGTGCCTGTCCTACGGCGAGCACGGCGAGTCCCCGGGGGCCTGGAAGCAGCCGGGCATGACGCTGGACCGGGTGAAGGAGATCCGGCGGGCCGAGGCGGAGGCGGCCGGCCAGGTGCTGGGAGCCACCATGCATTTCCTGGACCAGGGCGACTATCCCCTGCCGGACACCCAGGACCTGGTGCTGCAACTGGCCGGCCTGATGCGCGAGCTGCAGCCGGGAGTGATCCTCACCCACTCCCGGGTTGACCCCTACAACTACGACCATCCGCAGGCCGCCGACCTGACGCTGCGGGCCCGGATGGTGGCCCAGGCCCAGGGCCGCCCGTCGGCACATCCGGTGATCGGCGCGCCGCCGGTGTTCCGCTTCGAGCCCCACCAGCCCGAGATGTGCGAGTTCCGGCCGGACGTGCTGGTCGACATCACGCCCGTGTTCGACCTGAAGCAGCAGGCCATGGCGGCGATGGGGTCCCAGGAACACCTGGCCGGCTACTACGCCGACCTGGCCGGGCGGCGCGGAGTGCAGGCCAGGCGGAACGGCGGGCCGGCCACGATCCGCTACGCGGAGGCCTATCAGCGGGTCTTTCCCCAGGTGAGCGGGGTACTGGCGTGAAATCCGTGGTGATCGTGAACCCGCCGCGCGCCGACGCCGCGGTGGTGGACGAACTGGGCGACCTCGGCGTGGCCACCGTGCACGAGGCCGCGGGCAAGACCGGACTGCTCGGCACGGCGCTGCGGCCGGCCTGGGCCGGGGCCCGCGCGGCCGGAACCGCCCTCACCGTGCTGTGCGGGCCGGGCGACAACCTCATGCTGCACGTGGCGATCGAGCAGGCCCGGCCGGGTGATCTGCTGGTGGTCACGACCACGTCCCCGTCCGGTGACGGCTTCGTCGGCGAGCTCATCACCACTGCGCTCGCCGCGCGCGAGGTGCGCGGACTGGTGACCACGACCGGCGTGCGCGATGTCGCCGCGATCACCGCGGCTCACTTCCCCGTGTGGTCGCAGTTCATCAGCGCGCAGGGCACCCAGAAGGTCTTCGCGGGCGCGGTCAACGTGCCGGTCAGCATCGCGGGCACCGTGGTCCGGCCGGGGGATGTGGTGGTCGCGGACGACGACGGGGTGGTCTGCGTTCCCCGGGAATCCGCGGCCCGGGTCGCGGTGGCCGGGAAGAGCCGGGTGGAGCGGGAGGACGAGGCCCGGCTCGCTTTCGCCCGGGGAGAGCTGGGCCTGGACCGCTATCAGCTGCGGCCGGTGCTGGAACGGCTCGGCGTGATGTATGAACGGGCGGAACACGAAGAGAGGTAAGCGTGACCGACGAGGGGGCCGTACTGGAGGCGCTGCGCGATGCCATCCTGGCCGGAGAGTTCGCGGCCGGGCAGCGCCTGGTCGAGGTCGACTTGTGTGAGCGTTTCGGGTGCAGCCGGTCCGCGGTGCGGGCGGCGATCCCGGTGCTGGCCAGCGAGGGGCTGGTCGATGTGCAGCGGCACCGGGGCGCCCGGGTCCGGGTCATCCCGCTCAGCGAGGCGATCGAGATCACCGAGGTGCGGCGGCTGCTGGAGGGGCTGGCCGCCGCCCGGGCCGCGGAGCGGGTCACCCCGGCCCAGGCGGCCGGACTGGAGGACATCGTCGCGGAGATGCGGGTGGCGGTGGGAGCGGCCGAACTCCTGCGCTACAGCGACGCCAACGCGCGGCTGCACGCGCGGATCCGCTCCATCGCCGCCCACGACACCGCCACCAGCATGATCGAACGGCTCCGGGCTCAGCTGGTCCGGCACCAGTTCAGCGTGTCCCTGATCCCGGGGCGGCCAGCCGTGTCCCTGGCCCAGCACGAGCAGATCGTGGCCGCCGTGGTGGCCCACGACCCGGTCGCGGCGGAGGCGGCGATGCGGGATCACATCACCAGCGTCATCGAGGCACTGGGCAGCCTCGCCGAGGAGCAGGCCGGTGCCGGTAGATCAGCCCGGTAAATAGCGAATAGAGCGCCAGGAGGTAATACGTCGTGTCCCCGCAGCGCTGCCGTGATATCGCCCACGTGTCGGCGGTGGAACTTCACACCCAGGTCCCGGCCGAGACCTTGGATTTCTTCGTCCGGCTGATGGGCCTGTCTGAGGTGACCCGCGCCGGAACCCGCACCTACCTGCGCACCTGGGACGACTACGAGCGGTTCACGGTCTGCGTGGTGGACGCCCCGGCGTCGGGCATCGGCCGGACCTGGCTGCGCGCGGCCGGGCCGGAGGCGCTGGAACGCCGGGTGCGGGCCATCGACGACTCCGGCTTCGGGCTCGGCTGGGCCGAGGGCGAGGAGGGCATCGGGCCGACTTACCGGTTCACCGACCCCGACGGGCACGAGTTCGGCATTTACTGGGAGAGCGAGTGGTACGAGCCCCCCGAGGGGCAGCGTCCCGCGCTGAAGAACCAGGCCGCACCGTTCCCCGGCCGCGGCGCCAACGTGCGGCGGCTAGATCATGTGAACTACCTGGCCGCGGACATCCCGGCCGTCACGCGGTACCTGCCCGGGGTTCTCGGAGCTGAGCTCACCGAACAGATCGTTATGGATGATGGGGTGCCGTCAGCGGTCTGGTACCACGTCGGGGACAAGAGCTACGACCTGGTGTACACGTCCGACTGGACGGGCAGCACCGGCCGGCTGCACCATGTGGCGTTCGCCACCGACCAGCGCGAGGACATCCTCCGCGCCGCCGACGTGATGCTGGAGGCGGGCATCCACATCGAGACCGGGCCGCACAAGCACGCGATCCAGCAGACGTTCTTCCTCTACGTGTACGAGCCGGGGGGGAACCGGATCGAGCTGTGCAACGCCGGCGCGCGGCTGGTGCTCGCCCCGGACTGGCGGCCTATCTCCTGGTCCCGCGCGGAACGGGCCAAGGGCCAGGCGTGGGGGCTGAAGACCATCGACAGCTTCCACACGCACGGGACGCCGCCGGTGGACGTGGGAGCGGACCTGGGGGCGGACGTGCCCGGGACCGCCCGGTGACCGCCGGGAGGGCGCCCGCCGCGCTGACCGTGGCGGTGCTGGGGCTCGGCGAGGCCGGCGGCACGATCGCCCGCGACCTGGCCGCCGCCGGGGTGCAGGTACGCGGGTATGACCCGGCCGTGCCTGCGCCACCCGGCGTGACAGCGGCCGTCAGCGACGCGGACGCCTGCCAGGGCGCCGACCTGGTGCTGAGCCTGACCACCGCAAACGAAGCCGAGAAAGCGCTGGAGCAGGCGCTGCCTGGCCTGGCCGGGACGGGCGGGCCAGCCGGAACGAGCCCGCAACACGGGGCGGGCGCGCCGGACGGTGCGGGCGGGCTCAGCAGGGCGGCCGGCCTGGCCGTATACGCCGACGCCAACACCGCGTCCGCCGGTCTCAAGCAGGGCCTGGCCGCGACCGCGGACGAGGCCGGGGTGCCATTCGCGGACATCGCCCTGATGGCCCCGGTGCCAGGGCGAGGGCTGCACACCCCGATGGTGGTGTCGGGGCCGGCCGCGGCCGATGTCGCCCGGCTGCTCGGGGCGTGCGGGGCCACGGTGAGCGTGCTGCCCGGGCCGGCCGGCGCCGCGGCCACCCGGAAACTGCTGCGCAGCGTGTTCTACAAGGGCATGGCCGCGGCGGCGATCGAGGCCCTGCACGCCGCCCGGGCGGCCGGCTGCGAGGACTGGCTCCGCGAGCACATCGCGGCCGAACTGGCGGCGGCGGACGCCGGTACACTGGCCCGGCTGGAACGGGGAAGCTACCAGCATGCGCGGCGGCGCGAGCACGAGATGGCCGCGGCCAGTGACCTGCTCAACGAGCTCTCGGTCCCGCCACGGGTGACCCGGGCCAGCCAGCGGTGGCTTAATCAACTGGCCACGGAAGGCTGACTGACGGTACAGTCCGGACTCGGGGGCCGGATCCGGGGAGGCCGGAGCCTGGCGCTGCGGCCCCGCGGTAGGGCTATGGCGGCAGCCGCACTGACGCGGCAGATCGGGTAGATAGCGTGAGCACGGCGTGACGCGGGCATGACCTCAGCTCCGCCCGTCCTCTCCCGGCCTAAGCTGCCGACCCGGCTGCGGGTGCTGATCGCCTTCCTCTGCGCGCTGGTCCTGGTGGACACGGTCTTCTTCACCGCGCTGACCCCCCTGCTGCCGCACTACACCCAGACCGCCCACCTGTCCAAGTCCGGCGCGGGGATCCTGGTCGCCGCCTACCCGCTGGGCACCCTGATCGGCGCGCTGCCCAGCGGGGTGCTCACCGCACGCCTCGGCGACCGGACGGTGGCGCTGATCGGCCTGGCCCTGATGAGCGTGTCCACGCTGGTCTTCGGCTTCGCCACGGCCGCCCCGGTGCTGGACGCGGCGCGGTTCGTGCAGGGCCTGGGCGGGGCGTGCACCTGGACCGCGGCCATGGCCTGGATCGCCGACGCCGCCCCCGCCGAGCGGCGGGGTGAACTGCTGGGTACCGGCCTGGCCGCCGCGGTAGTCGGCGCGCTGTTCGGGCCGGTGGTCGGCGCGGTCGCCGGGCAGGTGGGCACGGGACCGGCCTTCGCCGCGGCCGCGGTAGCGGGGATCGGCCTGATGGTGGTGGCGTTCCTGGTTCCCGCCCCGAAGCGGTCCGAGCCCCAGCGGCTGCGGGCCGCGCTGCCCGCGGTGCGCGACCTCCACGTCGGTACGGGCATGTGGCTGACCTTGCTGGCCGGACTGGCGTTCGGCGTGGTGGACGTGCTGGTGCCGTTGCGCCTGGCCCAGCTGGGCGCGACCACGCTGATCATCGGCGGGACGTTCCTGGCCGCCGCGGCGATCGAGTCGGCGCTGTCCCCGCTGGCCGGGCGGCTGTCCGACCGGCGCGGCGCGCTGGTGCCGATCCAGATCTCCTTGGGCGCCGCGGTGGTGGTCAGCCTGGTGGTGCCGTGGCTGGCCCCGGCGGCGGTGCTGATCGCCGTGCTGGTCGCGGGCATGCCCAGCTACGGGACGCTGTTCACCCCGGCCTCGGCCCTGCTCAGCAACGGCGCGCACCGGCTGAACCTGAACCAGGGCCTGGCCTTCGGGCTGGCCAACCTGGCCTGGGCCGGCGGCCAGACAATGGGCGCGGCGGCCAGCGGAGCGCTGGCCCAGGCCACCTCCGACGTGGTCCCCTTCGTCCTGCTATCCGCCGTCTGCCTGGGCACGCTCGTGACGCTGCGCGCCCTGGGCGCCCGCCTCCGCTAGTCCTGGTCCGGTGGGCTGGCCGGTCAGGCCAGCTGGGCGAAGAACTGCCGGATGTCCCCGGCCAGCAGGTCCGTGGCCTGGTGCGCCGCATAGTGCCCGGCGGCGTCGCGCGGGCCGCCCGCGGGCAGGCCGGGGTCGTAGCAGGTCCAGCTGACGATGCCCTGGTGGTCCCGTTCGGCGAACCGGCGGATCTACAGGCTAGCGTCTGCGGCTGCTGGCTGGGCAGGGTGTTGAATGGCGGCGGCGGTCATAGCTTCTCATTTCAGAACGGAATGCTTTGTTCCACTCACCGCCTAATTAGCGATTCTCAGACGGACTTAGTGATTTTCGCTCGCTATGGGATTAGAATTAGGATTATGACCTTTATCGAAAGAAACGGCTTGATCCGTTACCCAGGGGTGAATCTGCGGCTCGGCATGTGCGAGCTGTGTCCTCCGAAGTCGACCGTGCTGGATCACTGTCACGAGCACGGCTGGATCAGAGGCGAACTCTGCGCTTCGCACAATGGACGAATGCGGCTCATTGACGCAGGCGACGGACAGTGCGGCTGGGAGCCTTGGATGTTGGAGCATTGGCTGCGTTGTCCTGAGTGTGCTGCGACCCAGGCACGTGAACTCCCACAGCACCCAAGCTTCTCAGCGAAGAAGAGACGAGAGAATTCTGGGCTAGATTGTGCAATCCGTTTGGTTACGGCTCTTGCTAGCCGTGCATGACGCCTGCCGTGCGCTGACCAGAATCCCGGAACGGGTCGTGGAGGCTCATGTGCACTCGCTCACTGTGCACCTGGCCGGGACGTATCCGCCTCCCCGATCCGGCCTGGACCAGCGAACTGCGCCGCCGCTACCTGGGTTTGCTGCTCGATGGCCTGGCGGCCAATGAGGCCGCGCCACGGCCGCCCCTCCCGGCCCTGCACCGGGGGCGGAGCTGAACTGGCGCTGGCAGCTGGCCTGAGGCTCTGGCACCCGCGGGCGTTAGGGCTAGGGATCGCTGATGCTAGCGGGTGCTGGCGCTAGCGGGTGCTGGTGCTAGCGGTCGAGAAGGGCGGCCAGCCGGGCCGGGGCGATGACCCGGTACGCGTCCTGGCACAACTCGGCGATCTCTGCCCAGTCCACGTCGCCGTCGAGCCGGATGCCGATCCACCCGCGGCCGCCCACGTAAGGCGGCCGGAAGAACCGATCGGGCTCGGATGTCACGAGCTCGTGCTGGGCCCCAGGCAGGCCCGCGCACCACAAATGCGGAAAGTCATCAGCGTGGTGGCCCCGCGCCCACAGCGTCACGAACGCCTTCTTGTCCCGGACGAACCAGGTCGGCGCGCCGTGGCTGGGCCGCTCGGTGACCTCCGGCAGCGCGAGGCAGATCGCCCGCACCTCCCCGGCCAGATCGGCGTTCATCGGCTCTCCTGGTTCAGGTCGGCGACGACGGCAAAATGATCGGATGGCCAGACGCCGTCCACCGGCGCGGTACCGCCCAGTCCGGCCCACCGGACCTTGCCGCGGCCCTGTCTGGGCAGGCCGGACAGGATGTAGTCGATCCGCGAATCCGGGAGCACGGTGTCGGCCTGATAGCCGTTGCGATGATCCCAGGTGAATCCCGGGTCGCCGGGATCGGCGTACCGCCAG
The DNA here is from genome assembly GCA_035642895.1 of Streptosporangiaceae bacterium. GTDB lineage: Bacteria > Actinomycetota > Actinomycetes > Streptosporangiales > Streptosporangiaceae > RYN-230. The sequence goes on from DASQRM010000068.1 coordinate 28,502, forward strand.
GCATCCACGAGCACCAGGCCCGGCACGGCCGGGGCGGTGAGGACCCCGCCCAGCAGCCGCAATTCGTCCGACCCAGGCTCGGCGTTCAGGTCGCCGGTGACCACTGGCGGGTAGGCGCAGTCCGCGGCGTGTTCGGCCACGAAGGCGGCCAGCGTGCGGACCTGTTCCACGCGGACCTGCGAACGGCCCATCCCGTAGGTCAGGTGGGTGGTGAACAGGGGCAGTGCGCCGCCCGGCGCCTCGATGCGCGCATGCGCCGCCACCCTGGCCTCACCGGCCAGCCCGCCGGCCGGCAGGGTGACCTCAGCGTGCGCGGCGATCGGCCACCGGCTGAGGATCGCGTTGCCGATCGACAGCCCCTCGCGGCCCTTGGCGGCCTCGGCCCAGCACCAGTGCATTCCCAGCCGACCGGCCAGTTCGGCGGCCAGGTTCTCCCCGGGCGCCCCCCACACCTCCTGCAGGCCGCACAGATCGGGCCGGATCTCGGCCAGCATGGCGGCGATCGCCTCCCGGCGCTGTTCCCAGGGCCCGTAGCGCCACCAAAGATTCCAGCTCAGGATCCGCATCGTGGGTGCCGGCCTCCTCTCACCTGGGGCGCCGCATCCTCCGGTGGCATCGAGGCCACCATAACCGTTCACCGGCCGGGCCTCCGGAGGCGATCTGGCCGGCCCGGTAGAGTCCGGGCATGGTGCCTCAGCGGGACGCGAGCGAGGCGACCACGCTTGTCCGCGTCACAGAGGCTGAGATCGGCACGGAGATCAGGCAGCAGGTGCAGGCGCTGTTGCAGATGTGCTTCCCCGGATATCCCAGCCGGACCTACTTCAAGCTCCCACCTCATTTCCGTTACCTGGCGATGGCACATGGGGCCCTGGTGGGCCAGATGGGCGTGGAACTTCGGGTAATCCGGGTGGGCAGCGAAGTTGTCCGGACATTCGGCGTCGTCGACTTGTGCGTGCTGAAGAGCGAGCGGTCGCACGGCCTGGCCGCCAGGCTCCTTGCGGAAGTCACCGAACTCGCGCGCTTCTGCGAGATGGACTTTGTCATCCTTTTCGCAGACGACGACCGCGTCTACGCCCGGCACGGGTGGATGCGCGCAGGGAACCCCTGCACCTGGGTGAAGATCCACGAACACACCACGCTGGGGCTGGCCAGGGCGGCGCAGACCGGTGCACTGATGGTGAAAGCGATCGGGCAGCAGGCCTGGCCCGAAGGTGAGGTAGACCTGCTGGGCCACTTGTTCTGAGCTAGTGCGCCGACGTGGTGATGAGCTCGTCGGTGGCCCACCGCGCGACGCCAGCCGGGTAGGGCGCTGGCAGTCCGAGGACGATGTGCCGGAAGCCGGCGTCGATCGCGTCGCCGATCACGTCCCGGGTGCGGCCAGGCTGGTCGTAGGAGACTGGCAGGTGGATCGAGCGGGTGACCGAGGCGGGGTCGCGACCGATCTCGGCGCAATACCGGTCCAGCAGCGCGCTGCGGCTGATGGCGTCGTCGAGGTCGCCGCCTGGGATGTTCCACAGGCTGGCGTGCTCGGCGGCTACGCGAAGTACCGGGGCCGAGCGTCCGCCGATGAGGATCGGCGGGTAGGGGCTCTGGATGGGTTTGGGATTGCAGAACGCCCCGGTGAGCTGGACGTAGGTGCCCTGGAAGTCGAACGGCTTGGTCTCGGTCCACAACCGCCGGATCACCGTGCACGCTTCCGCGAGGCTCCCCACCGCGTGGCCGGCGTCGTGGTACGGCAGGCCGTAGGCGTCATACTCGCGCCGTGCCCACGGGATGTCGGTCCGTGAGCCTGCGCCGATACCGAAGTCGAGCCGTCCGCCGGAGACGATGTCGACGGTCGCGGCGATCTTGGCCAGCATCGCGGGCGGCCGGAAGCGGTTGCTGGTCACGAGCAGGCCGAGGCGCAGTCGCTGGGTCTGCGCGGCGAGAGCTGAGAGCAGGGTCCAGCCTTCGAAGATCGGTCCGTCTGGGTCGCCGCCGATCGGCATGAGGTGATCGAACAGCCACGCATGTTCGATCTGCGGGATCGTGTCCGCCTCGCGCCAGACGCGCAGGATGTCGTGGTATTCAACCTGTTGCGGGGCAGTCGCGATCCCGAAATGAGGCCGGGGTGCTTGCGGCATGGGTCCGTTCGTCCTTTCCAGTTCTGGCGGGGATACGGCGATCAGCGCCGTCGCAGCGCCGCGTCAAGCAGGGCGGGTGGGGTGTCGTTCTTCTCGTGCGCGGCCAGGTCGACGCCGGGAGCGACAATCGCATCGACCGCGTCGAGCACGTCGGCGGAGAGCACGGTGCCTGCCGCGGCGAGCTGAGAGTGCAAGTGGTCCATCGTGCGGGGGCCGATGATCGCGCTGGTCACGGCGGGGTGCGCGGTGACGAATCCCAGCGCGAGCTGGATCATGGTCAGGTCGGCCGCGTCGGCGACTTTGGCCAGCCGCTCGACGGCATCGAGCCGGGCCCGGTTGGCGGGGATGGCGGTGTCGAAGCGTTGCGGCATGATTGCCGAGCGGCTGGTGGTGATCTCCTGGCCCTCGCGGATCGCGCCCGACAGCCAGCCCGAGGCCAGCGGGCTCCACACCAGCACGCCGAGTCCGTACTGCTCGGTCACGGGCAGGACATGGGTCTCGATCCCGCGCTGCAGGATCGAGTAGCTGGGCTGCTCGGTGACGTAGCGGCTCAGGTGGTTCTCCCGGGCGGCCCACTCGGCCTGCACGATGCGGTACGCGGGGAACGTCGAGGAGCCGAAGTAGCGAATCTTCCCCGCGCGCTGCAGGTCGGTCAAAGCCGACAGCGTCTCCTCGTCGCTGGTGCCCGGATCCCACCGGTGGATCTGGTAGAGATCGACATGGTCCACGCCCAGACGGCGCAGGCTGCTGTCCAGCTCAGTGACCAGCCAGCGGCGCGAACTGCCCCGATGGGTGCGCTCGTCGCCCATGGGCAGGCCCGCCTTGGTGGCCAGCACGATGTCGTCGCGGCGGCCGGCGATGGCCTTCCCGACCATCTCCTCTGACTCGCCCTGGCCATACATGTCGGCGGTGTCGATCAGGTTGATCCCGCCCTCCAGAGCGGCGTCGACCATGGCGGTGACGTCGTCCTGGGTGGTACGTCCCAAACTGCCGAAGTTCATCGCGCCGAGCACGAGGGTGCTGACCTGCACACCGGTGCGGCCCAGGGTGCGGTACTGCATGCCTGTTCCTCCTTGAGACGTGAAGCGAGTTCGCCGATGCGTGGAGTGGTTTTGGCTCGCCCGGTGTGGCATCCTGGACAAGCGGAACCTTGTTCCGTTAGCCAGCATACGGAACACGGTTCCGTTTGCCAAGTGGAGGGAGGAAGGTAGCGGCGCAGTGGGCGATATCGACAGCGGATCAGGGTCGTCGGTCCCGCGGAAGCGGGCCGACGCCCGGCGTAACGAGGAGACGTTGCTGGACGCGGCCGCCGCGGCCTTTGTTACTTCCGGCGTCGATGTGCCCGTGCGCGATATCGCGGCCAAGGCCGGTGTGGGCGTGGGCACGATCTACCGTCATTTCCCGACACGGGCCGATCTCATCGTCGCCGTCTACCGGCACCAGGTTGAGGCGTGCGCTGAGGCCGGTCCGATACTGCTGGCGAACAGCAGCACACCGCACGCCGCCCTGGCCAGCTGGATCAACCTCTTCGTCGACTTCCTGGTCACCAAGCACGGCCTCGCCGGGGCGTTGCAGTCCGACAAGGCCGCCTTCGAGACTCTGCACGCCTATTTCCTCGACCGCCTCGTCCCCGTGTGCGCCCAGCTGCTTGACGCTGCGGCCACGGCGGGCGAGATCCTCCCTGGCATGGATGCCTACGAACTGATGCTTGGCGTCGGCAATCTCTGTATCGGCGCGGACAACAATCCCCGCTACGACGCGCGTCGCATGGTCGGACTCGTCATCGCCGGACTGCGCCTCCATTAGGGAGAGTCAGCCGCGAGTTCCTCACGTGCTGGCGCTCCAGCAGACGAGGGTCACTTACTGGCTCGCGCCGGGCCGGCGGGTGGCGACCATGACGCGATGACGCCGGAAGTTCATCCGGTTGAGGATCGGGCCTGCTCCAGGTTCGACTGGTGGATGCCGGAGAGCCAGTCTTGACCCAGACGCGCGTCGGCCGGTTCCTCTCCTCGGCGCAGCGCGTCGATGTAGGCATGATCGGCGGCCAGGCGGGCCGCCACCTCGGGACCCTCGGCAATGGCGCCGTGACCGGGGACCAGGACATCGACGCGCCTGGCGGCCTCACCCAGCCGGTCGAGCGCCGCCTCGTAGGCGCCCACCTGATCGGGACGGCGAGGGTCGAAGAGCGGGATCAAGATGTCGGAGAGCATGTCGCCGGCGAGCAGGACGCCACGGTCCGCGAGCAGGACCGCGGCGTGGCCGATGGCGTGCGCCTGATGCTCGACGATCTCACCTGGCACGGGTCCGCCGTCCGCGGGCAGCGGGGTGACGAGCCCGAACAGCTCAAGAGGGATGCCCGACGCGCTCTCCGCCGCCATTCTCTGCCCCCGCTCCCGGGCTTCACCGGCAGCGTGGGCGCCGGCGGGGGTGGCGTAGCGCGGCACGTCGCCGAACCGGGAATGCCAGAGCAGATGGTCCCAGTGCGGATGGGTGGAGAACCCGGCGACTACCGGGAGGCCGAGCCCGTCCAGGTCATCGGCGAGCTGGTTCAGCTCCGGGCCATCGATGCCGGGATCAACCAGGATCAACCCGCCCTCCCCGCGCACCGCGATGGCATTGCTCCAGACCCACGCGCTCTGCCGGACCCAGACGCCGTCGGCCACCTGATTCAGCATGGTGTTCATGGTTCCCTCCCCGCCCGCCGCACCGTCCCCGGCTCGGCCATTGGCCTGCGCTGCCTTTCTGCGAACGTAACCATGCGGCTGGCCCCCGGTAAGGTCCGATTCCATGCCGGTTGAGAAGGCCGGTTCGGGCCGGGCTTCCGCCCGCCGACCAGCCAACAGCGGTGACCATCGCGCTCAGCGGGCACCAGAACCGGGCGGGCGCCTGGGTGAGGCGGGCAGGGCACCGAGGCAGGGCGAGCCCTTCTAAACGCACTCACATGCGGCCATGGTTACTCGTCTGGCCAGACGGCCAGGGCACGGTAGGGACAGCCGTCCTGCAGGAAGCCGGGCCGTTCGAAGGTGAAACGCACTTGCTGGCCCGCGCGGAGCTGCCGGTATCCAGGCATCTCGATATTGGCGAAGTGGACGAAGCAGCCGCCCGGCACCGCAGGAGCGTCGACGACACCCCAGCCTTCGTCAGCGTCGAACCACTTGACCACTCCCGTCACTGCACCTGCCGGCCTGGGAGGCTTCTGGATCATGGGCTGATTGTGCCAGTTGCTGCTGTCCGCTTCTGCCGCCGACCGCGCGCTGGAGGAACCGGTCACTTCGGTACGGGATGATCCGGAGATTGACGTAGCACTGTCGCGGAGGCGACTGCCCATACGCTGATTGTCGTCAGCCAGATGATCATGCGAACCCATCCCGGCTCGCCGAGGCTTGGGGGCGAGAAGGCCTGCCCGGTCAGCGGCGCGTAGGCATACCACCCGGCGTACTTGAGCGCAGGCAGCGGGGGAAATCTATCCTGGCCTGGTGCTCGACCTGAGCAGCCTCGATCTTGAGGAGATCGCCAACGCGCTGGCCGACCAGACCGATTACGAACACCACTGGCTGATCAACCCGGACACGGGAGAGATCGCGTTCTGGACGGCTGACACCGGTATTGACGGGCAGACGCCAGTCGATCTCGATGAACTGGACCTGATCGTCATCGAGCCGCTGCCGTCCTGGATCTGGTATCAGGACATGGCCGACTTCGCCGACGGAATCACCGATGAGCGCGCCAGCCGCAGGCTGGCACGGGCTATCCAGGGCAAGGGAGCCTTCCGCCGGTTCAAAGACGAACTCCACGAAGAACATCCGGACCTGCTGCCGGCCTGGTACGCCTTCCGGGACACCAGGGCCAGCCGCCGTGCCGTGCAGTGGCTGGCTGACAACTCGCTCATCGACGACGGCTCTGCAAACAGTTTCTTTTCCACCCACCCGGACGCTGCTCTGCCCTGACCCCGGTGGATGCCGCGACTGGCGCACTGTCATGCCGCGAGTGGTTAGTGCGGCCCGGTCGTCTGGTCGGCAACAGGGCGCGTACCGCGGCGCGACGACTGCCGGCTGAGGCACCTGTCGCGGGCCGGAGGACTGGAGCACCCAGGACTGTGCGGTGAGAGACTGCCGCTAT
>DASQRM010000069.1:0-2496 GCA_035642895.1 Streptosporangiaceae bacterium
CGTCTCCGAGGGCGAGCTGATCGGCGTGGTGTGCGCCTGGGACCGCGTCGAGGCGCATGCCGCCGCCCGCAAGCTCGCCACGATCGCCGAGCTGGCCCGCCGCAACCCCAAGCTCGAGGACGCGGAATTCACCGCGGACGAGCTGGCCAACGCGCTAGCGGAGTCCCGTACCCGGGCCTACTCCCTGCTAGGTACGGCCAATCAACTGGATACCCATCTGCCCGGCACCCGCGCGGCGCTGCGCGACGGCACCGTCAGCATGTCCAAAGCCCAGATCATCGCCAACGCCACCGGCCTGCTCGACCCGGCCGAGGCCCGCGCCGCCGAGGCCAAGGTCCTGGACCGGGCCGCCCGGCTGACGCCCGGCGCGCTGCGCGCCGCCATCGCTCGCGCCGTCATCGAAGTTGCCCCCGAAAAGGCGAAGGAACGCCGCGAGACCGGGACGAAGTTCGCGCGGGTGGAGCGGTGGCGCGAGGACTCGGGCAACGCCGCCCTGGCGGGCCGCGAGCTACCCCCGGATGAGGTCCTGGCGGTGGACGAGCGGATCACCTGGTGGGCGGATGAACTGTGTAAGGCCGGCCTAGAAGGCGGCACGGACGCGATTCGTGCCCGCGCCTTGCTTGACCTGCTCCTGAACAAAGACTCCCGCCCCCGCCAGGACCAGCCAAACCCAGTCGGCGCGGCACCGGGCGGGTTCGCCGTGCGGGCCAACCTGACAGTCCCGCTGACCACCCTGACTAGCCTGGCCGGACGGCCTGGCGAGCTCGCCGGGCTCGGGCCTATCGATCCCTGGCTGGCCCGCGACCTGGCCACTGCCGCCGCGGCCAACCCCAAGAGCACCTGGTGGTGCGTGACCGTGACCGACGAGCATGGCCACGCTATCGGGCACGGCTGCGCACGTCCCGAACCCAGGAACCACAGGAAACGCGCGGGGCCTGGGCCGCCGGGGTTCACCTTCATCCCGGCCAGCCGGGACGGGCCGCCCGGCGGCTACGGTAGCTGGCGGCTGCACACCCCCGGGAACGGGCCGGACCTGCTGGTCACCCTCGACCCGCTGACTACCCAGGACTGCGACCACCGGTTTGAGAGCCGCGGCCACGATCCGGGCGTCAAGCTCCGACACTTGTCCCAGGTCCGGCACGCCACCTGTACCAGCCCGGTCTGCCGGCGACCCGCCAGCCGATGCGACTTCGAGCACAACACGCCATACGAAGCGGGCGGGCGAACCTGCCTTTGTAATGGCGGCCCGAAGTGTCGTCACGACCACCGGCTCAAGCAGCACCCCAAGTGGAAGGTCGACCAGCTCGCCGACGGCACCTTCCGGTGGACCACCCCGGCCGGGCGTACCTACACCACCGAACCCACGAGGTACCCCATATAACGGGCCGAAGCCGCCTGGCCGCTGGATCAGCAGGAGGCGGATCGCGGTGATCAGCCGGGTTACGATCGGCTCGGAGCCGAGTCTGACTGGAGGCATGGGTGCGTCCGCTGATCGTCGAGGTCCCCTCGCCGCTGGGACTGCGCCCCACTGGGGTGGAACGGGCGCCCGCAGCGCTGCGGGCGGCGGGCCTGCATGCCCGGCTGGGCTGCGACGACGCGCAGCACGTGGCGGTCCCCGCCTATGACGGCCGGCGCGACGCGGCCACCGGCGTGCTCAACCCCGGCGGCATCGCCGAGGTGGCCTTCTCGCTGGCCGACGTCATCGAGTCCGCGCTGCAGGCCAGCCGGCTGCCTGTGGTGCTGGGCGGTGACTGCAGCATCGTCCTGGGCCCGCTGCTGGCCCTGCGGCGGCGAGGCCGCCACGGACTGGTCTTCCTGGACGGGCACGCCGACTTCCAGCACCCCGCCGACGAGCCGAACGGAGAGGTCGCCTCGCTGGACCTCGCCATCGCCACCGGTCGCGGCCCCCGGCCGCTCACCGACCTGGACGGGCTCGCACCGCTGGTGCGGGCCGAGGACGTCGCGCTGGCCGGTTACCGGGTCATCGACGATAACGACAGGTTCGGCACCGAGCATGTCCGGGACAGCGGCATCACCGTGCTGGACTATCGGGACCTGCGCGCCGGGACCGTGCCGGCGATCCGCGACCGTGCGCTGGCGACCGTGACCAGGCCGGAACTGCAGGGCTTCTGGGTGCACCTTGACGTGGATGTCCTCGATGACGCGATTATGCCCGCCGTCGACTACCGCCACCCGGGCGGTCTGAGCTGGGATGAAGCGGCTCAGCTGCTGCAGGGCCTGCTCGGCAGCCCAGGCGCCCGCGGCCTGGACGTGACGATCTTCAACCCCAGCCTCGACTCCGACGGGAGCATCGCCCGCCAGCTCGCCGAGCTCATCGTCCGCTGCGTCCCGGCCGCGTTATCAGGCAGTCACTAAGAACGCTCGCCAGCCCTCGGGGTCCGGGCGGGCGGCCAGCCGTCCGTCCGGGCCGTAGGGCTCCCGGGTGAAGACGAACGAGCCCAGGTCGAGATGATCCACCGTGCCGTCGGGGCCGCG